>JAZNQJ010000232.1:0-16508 GCA_045590115.1 Alistipes sp.
TTCGGTAACGCTTGCGCAAAGACTGGCATCGGCGAGTCACAGGAGTGCGACAACGAGCGTATCGTTCTTCCTGCTAACAACGACGTTGTTTACACTGTTACTTTCGACGTAGCTTTCTACCAGGGTGACGTTGTTGCTTACAAGGGCGCCAAGACTGTTGAGGTTAAGGGTGTAGCTCTTGAGATGGGCAAGGCGTACAACTTCACTGCTGAGTTGAACGCTTCTAACATCACTGAGGATGGTTCTGAGCTTCTTCCTATCGAGTTCGAGGTTATCGAGGTTAAGGAGTGGGTTGAGGCAGGTGCTCAGACTGGCGTTATCAAGGGTGCTGTTGAGGATCTTACTTTGATGGCTGACGCTGAGGCTACCGAGACTGTTAACTTGACTGGTTCACTCGACGGTGCAGGTCACACTATCTCTGCTGTTGACGGTGTTGACTATGTTATCGCAAACACAGCTCGTCTTATCGAGGCTACTGCTCCTGCTACCATCTCTAACTTGACTATCGATGGTAAGAAGGTTTACACTGACAAGTATGGTATCCGTGGTATCTACACTATCGGTACTGGTGACATCAAGATTGAGAACGTTGAGATCTACAACTGTACTTACGCTATCAACGCTTGCCACACTGGTGATCTTGTTGTAGTTAACTCTACATTGCAGGGTTGGAACTCATACGCTGGTTCTGTTGCTAACAGCCGTTTCGAGAACGTTAAGTTCATCGATGGTGAGTTCCACAACTTCCGTCCTTACAACAACACAGTATGTAAGAACTGCGACTTCGCTGCAGATGTTGTTATCGACTTGAGCCAGATGGTTGACGGTGCTTCTATCAAGTTCATCAACTGTACTTACGATGGTCAGCCTTTGACTGCTGCTAACCTCACTGACGCTGAGGGCGTAAACGTAGCTGTTGATATGATCGTTACTGAGGAGCCTGAGAACAATGGTCTTGTTCAGAACGTAGCAAACGTTGAGAATATGACTATCGACGGTGGTAACTACAATACTACTGACGGTAAGGGTCTTCGTGGTATCTACATCACTAAGGGTGGTGAGTACAACGTAAACAATGTTGTTGTTAAGAACGTAACTTACGCTATCAACGTTAACACTACTGAGGCTGTTACTTTGAACGTTAAGAACTCTACTTTGGAGGGTTGGACTTCTTACGGTGGTTCAACTACTGCTTCTTTCGAGAAGGTAGCGTTCACTTGCGGTACTTACGCTAACTTCAAGCCTTACTCAGCAACTACTTTGAAGGACTGCTCTTTCGAGCGTGGTTTCCAGATCGATTTCACAGCGTTGACAGGTGTTCTTACTTTTGACAACTGTACTTATGCTGGCGAGGTTATCACCGAGGATAACTTTGCTACACTCGTTCAGGTTGACGGTGACTACACTGGCAAGATCGCGTTCTAATTGAACACACACTGGTTATAGGGGGTTGGTTCTCCCTATAACCCCTAACAACGTGACTACGAACACGAAGAGACAAAAACAAAACAATAAAAACTTAAACAACTATGAAAAAACTTTTTACAATTCTTGCAGTAGCTGCCACATTGGTTAGCTGTGCAAAGGAGGATGTTGTTCGCGAGAACATGGGTGAGGCTATCGGTTTCGACAACGCCTTCGTTGAGAACTCAACCCGTAGCGTGGAGACCCCTGGCTACTCAACTACTTCAATGTTCAACGATTTTGCTGTTTATGGCTTCGTTGAGGGTGCATCGTTGTTCGACGGTGTTAAGGTTGCTAATGAGGGTATTACTAACGATGAGCTTGAGTCTGCTTGGAAGTATGAGGGTACTCAGTACTGGATTGCTGGTGCAAACTACGATTTCTATGCTGTTGCTCCTTTCAATGGTGGTTGGAGCGTAAAGACTGGTACAACTCCTAATGATGCAGGTGCTACACTCTCATTTACTACTGCTGATGGTACTCAGGATCTTCTCTATGCTTCTATCGTAGAGCGTCAGGGTGCAGGTGAGGGTAACACCGCTGTAGCTTTCACTTTCAAGCACATCCTTTCAAAGGTTAAGTTCTCATTTGAGAATGCTTACAATGCAAGCGCCGCTACTATCTGTGTTAAGAACGTTCAGATTACTAACGCTTATACCACTGGTGAAGTAGCTCTTGCTGCAGCTGCTACTTGGGGCAACCAGGCTACTACTGCTGCATTCTCATTCGGTAATGCTGCTGTTGCTTCAGCTGACGCAGAGGAGGCTTATGCTTTTGGTACTACCCAGGAGTCTTACTACGAGCGTCTTCTTATCCCTGCTAATACAGAGTGGAATATCACTTTTGATGTAGATCTCTTGGTTAGCGGTGAGGTCATCGAGACTTACAACCACACTGCAAAGGCTACTATCGACCTTCAGCCTGGTATGTCATACGACATCAACGCTGAGATTACCGCTGCTAACATCGACCCAGAGCACGCACAGGAGCCTATCGAGTTCACTGCTACTATGACCGACTGGTCAAATGCTAATGAGGTAGATGCTACAGTTGTAACACAGTAGTTTGAACATCTAATCCGCAACAAATTAAAGAATTATTTGAGATATGAAAAAGATTTTTATTGCAGTTTTGGCTGTTGCAGCACTCGCATCGTGCAGCAAGGAGGAGGCCGTAAACGTTGACAAGGGTGCAGTTATCGGCTTCGACACCTTCGTTGAGAACTCAACACGTGCCGCTGACCTTACCAAGGACAACTTCGACTTTGGTGTATTTGGTCTTGTTGAGAAGGGTGGTGAAAACGCTCTTATCTTCAACAACCAGGAGGTTGCAGCTGATGGTTCTTACTCGCCTGCACAGTATTGGATTGCTGCTGCACAGTACTACTTCACAGCTATCGCTCCTAAGACTAATGCAAAGTGGAGCTACACAACCACTACAGCTCACACTGGTACCATCTCTTTCGATAACGCTGCTGCAGAGGCTAACCAGGACTTGCTCTTCGCTTATGTAAAGCCTGATCAGACTCCTGCTCAGATTATCGCTGCTCCAGATGCGGTAGGCTTCACTTTCAACCATATGTTGTCACGTGTACGCTTCACTTTTGCTAACGGCTTCGGCGAGGGTAGCAACATTAAGCTCGAGGTTACCGATGTAACTATCACCGATGCTTACGCTACTGCTGATCTTGCTGTTACTGAAGGTACTCCTGCAGCTGCTTGGACAAACTTCGGTGCTACATTCTCAAAGAACTTCGGTCAGGTAGGTGGTGCTACACTTGCAACTCTTACAGACGAGGGTACTACTATGAGCGCAGCTACCGAGCATTTCTACCTTATCCCTGCTGACAAGGCTTACGATGTAACTTTCAACGTTACTCTCTACCAGGCAGGTGTTAAGCTCGATACTTATGCTCGTACAGCTACTATCCCTGCTTCAAATATGCAGAAGGGTATGAGCTACGACATCAAGACCACTCTTACCGCTCAGAATACTTCTGACGATGGTCAGCTCTATCCTATCGAGTTCGAGGTTACTGCTGTTACAGATTGGGCTAACTTCACTGATGTAGCAGGCACAGTAAACTAACAAACCTTTGGTTATGAGGGGTTGAATCTCCCCTCATAGCCCCAACGAGGGCGTAAGATGCGCTCCGACCGATAAAAGAGACGAAAAAGAATATTAACAATTAAAACTTTTATACACTATGAAAAAGATTCTTATTTCTATGCTTGCTGTAGCGGCACTTGTATCGTGCAGCAAGGAGGAGTCAATCCGCGTAGACCAGGGTGAGGCCATCGCTTTCGGCAACGCCTTCGTTGACAACGCAACCCGTGCAGCTGTAGATCCATCGTATGGCGCAAATGGTGCGGCTCTCACTGAGTTCCAGGTTTGGGGTTCTGTAAATGGTGGCAATGGTGCTGTTGCTATCTTTGCTAACGACACTGTAGAGGGTATTGTTGGCACTGATACTAACGGTGACCCTAACGTTTGGACTTGTGACGTTAAGCAGTATTGGATTAAGGATGCTACTTACAACTTTGCAGCCCTTGTTAATGCTACTAACGATGTAACACTTGTAGATCTTTTGCCTTCAAAGGTTAATGGTTTTACTGCTGATGGTGCAACAGACCTTCTCTATGCACGCTCTACTGAGAATATCATTGGTAAGGCTTCGGGCAATGACCTTGTTGACTTCACATTTGAGCACCTCTTGTCAAAGGTTAAGTTCACTGTAGAGAATACCTCTGTTGATGCAGAGGAGTACTCTTTCAAGGTAAACAACATCGTAATCAATGGTAATAAGACAGGTAATGTTACTCTTGCAACCAAGGCTTGGGATTCTCTTTCAAATTCTGGCAATTACGAAGTAGCAGAGATTACTGTTGATGCTAACGAGACTGCCGGTACTCACAAGGCTGAGTGTGCACAGGAGCTTTTGCTTATTCCTGGTGACTTTAATATCACATTCAACGTAGACATCTACAACGGTACAACAAAGCTTGGCTCACAGTCTTATCCTGTTGCTGGTGGTGCATATGCACAGACAATCGCTGCAGGTTACGCTTACAACTTCGTTATTAAGGTTGCTGTAGGCGAGGAGATTAAGTTCTCTGTTGAGGAGCAGCCTACTTGGACTACACAGCCTGACGTAACTATTCAGTAATTTCCACTTTTGTTAGAAGTGAGATAATGTGAATGTCGGAGATGTTCACCATTCACGCTGACTAACAAACTTAAAACCTTGGGCTATAAGGGTTTGACCGCCCTTATAGCCACTAACGACCGTCATTGCGAGGCTATAAGCCGTGGCAATCTGAAGAGATCCCCACGTAGCTACGCTCCTCGGGATGACAAGAGGAGAATAGAGCTCCTCTGTTGACAAACGAAAAAAGCTGACATAAGAAGCAAAAATAAAAAACAAAATAAATGATGAGAAGAGAGTTTACATTAACACTTGTTGCCCTTGCGCTCCTCGCCCTCACGGCGTGCAGCGTCGAGAACGAGGTCACTCCCCCCAACCCCTCGCAGGGCGACGAGATTAGCTTTGGCAGCGTGTCAACACGTGTTGACAGTGCCAGCGAAATAGAGGCGTTCAGTGTGTGGGCCACTGTCAGCAGTATTGGAAGCAATGCTGTGAGCTACCAGCCCCTGCTCACCAACGAGCGTGTTTACCGCAATCCCGCGGGCTCCAACACCTGGGTCTACGACAACGTACAGCGCTGGCTCCCCAACTCTATTTTCCACTTCTTCGCTGCCTATCCATATAATATTGGCTTCGAGCAGATGCGCCAGGAACTAAACGGCACACTATATACTGGCTATTGGCTCAATGTCACTGCCGATGGTTCGGCTGATACCGAGGATATCCTCACGGCGCAGAATGTCACCAACACCACCGTAGAGGGCTATGCAACCACCGTACCCCTAACATTTAGCCACCTTCTCACCAAGTTCAACCTTACTATTAGTCAGAATACCGACATCGACTCTGAGTTTGAGTACTATGTTACCAAGGTTACCATTACTGGTCTTAATGGAACAGCTATGTTTACGGTTCTTCCAATAAATGAGATTTTCCTCACTGGTTGGAATATGGATGATGCTACGCCTATGACCCTTGACCAGAACTACGAGAGTGCCCCCGTATGTCTTCGTGAAGACTTTGGTAACGGTCGAAAGAGCAAGCCTCTTAAGGTATGGGGTGAGGATGGCATTATGCTTATCCCTCACGAAATTACAGCTAATGGTGTTATGATTCGTGTTGACTATCTCTACGATGTTAACCCCGACGATAGCGACCTTGGTCAGGCAAAGTATGTAGAGGGATATATACCCCCAATTACTTGGCAGTCGAACACCTCTATTAACTACAATATCGCTATTGCGAACTCAAGTTTTATCAGCTTCAGCCAACCCACTATCGAGCCTTGGGGTGCTCCACAGACTGGCGGTACAATCATCATTAAGTAGTAAACTTTACGCGCTATGAAGATACACAATATAGTTTTAGCAACACTCGCTGCTGTGGCACTTGTTGGCTGCAACAACGATGTAGAGAGACCATCGGAGTGGGGCGATATCAATATTCCACTCGACCCATCGAAGCACTATATCCACTTCGATGCCGATGTATCCACCCGTGGTGCGCTTATCGAGAGCACCATCCTGCAGGACGATTTTAAGGTATTTGGCTATCAGTATCCAGGTTTGTGGGAGGCTGAGAACATTTTGGCATCGCCCAATGTATTCGATAACAACCCACAGCTTGTTGAGTATGAGGGTGGCATATTTACCTATGGCACACCCAAGGTGTGGACAGGTAACCATTACTCATTCTTTGGTTACTATCCTGCCAATCATAGCAATATCAAATATTTCGATAATAATGCTGTGCAGCAGGGCACGCCATATATCACCTACACTTTGCCCGATTCTAACGATCCCACAGAACTTATCGACGTGATGACTGCGTCGTATATCGATACTGGTGTGGCTTCGTCGGCATCTGTCCCTATGCAGTTCCACCACCGTTTGTCGGCTATCGATGTTGGTGCTCGCAACTACTATGAGTACGACCACGACAACAACTCTTCGACTCCAGACAAGCAGGTGACTATCGAGATTACACAGCTTATTCTCAACCTCTCAAACATTGTGAACACCTCAGCGAAGATATACCTTGACCATACTATTCCCTCGGTATATCCCGAGAATCAAGCAAGGGCATCAAAGGTATATGCAATGGTTAATGGTTCTACACCTTGGGCTATACCTACTTTTGATGTTGTGCCCAACACCAAGGAGGATCGTGCAATTCGCCTTGTTACCACGCAGAGTGGTGAGAATGCATCGTCTGTTATCCTTATTCCACAGACTCAGCTTGTAACCGGAGCCATACAGTTGGTCTATAAGAAGAAGTACAAGGACGATAATGGCGACTGGGTATATCTCCACGAGGGTACCAATACCGAGGATTTCGAGTTCTCGCCCACCGACCTCAATATCAACTTCAACAAGGAGCTTATCGAGGGTCGTCGCTACTTTATCGAGCTTACCTTCACGTCGGATGCTGTATCGGTTAATATTATCGCTGCCGATGAGTGGGACGACAAGGATGATATTCGTCACGAATTTGAATAAACTTTAGGTTATGAGACGTTTACGCAATATATTTGCTATTTTAGCACTTCTCTCGACCGCATCGTGTGCTGTCGATAACATCGATGTTCCATCATCGAGTACCCCTGCGAACGATGTCGTTACGGTTATTGGCCGTATGACACGCTTCGACGATAAGGATGTCACCACTCGTGGTGTTAAGGACCAGGACGAGGCAAAGCTAACATCTATGGCTATGGCCATCTTCAAGGTCAACGCTGCAGGCGATGGCCTCGATGGCAACTGTGTCTATTACCAGTATGCTGCCGACCAGGCAGAGCTGCTCTTTACCATCGAGCGTGGTAGCAACTACGACTACGATACTCGCTATGCTATGTACGTATTCTGTAATATGCCAGGTATGAGCGATAATGTCCTTGGCGTAGGCTCTACGCTTGAGGAGATGATGGCAGCATTCTACAATGTTGAGGATATCGACATTCCTGCCAATGGTTTCCCTATGATGGGCTCGTTGGGCGACACCTTCTCTACTACGTTCGATAAGGATAATCAGGTATTTGTTCTCTCGCCTCTGGAAAATGGTGAGCTTACTACACCCAAGGTTAATGGTGTCACCCAGACACTTCTTACCATCCCTATGAAGGCTATGTTTGCCAAGGTGAACTTCACTATCGAGGTACGCCCCGACCAGACTATCGATGGTAACTACTCGCCCCAGTTCACTTTGGATGGCTATACCGTTAATAATGTGCCCTCTACTGTCGACTTCGATAGCTCATCGAATGACGATGCTGACGTGCTTACTGGTAGCTTTAGCCGCCCAATTACGGGCAATACCGTAGCATCGGGTGCTAACCGTATTAACTTTACCTTCTATCTCCCCGAGCGCTATTTGGAGCCCGCTATAAAGTCTGCCGACTATCCCTACCCATTTAAGAAGGATGGTGAGATTCGTGATGAGGATAGAACCTATATGCAGCGCTATAAGCCAGAGCTTGTTGGCGATAAGAAGGCTACTAACGTAGTTATCTCGGGTCGTTTCCGTGACCACCAGAACCACCATTGGGATGTTGACTACACCATCTTCCTCGGCGAGGACAACTATGGCGATTTCAATATTAAGCGTAACTCGGAGTATAACAACTACGTCACTATTCGTGGTATTCAGACCTCAAGCGATATGTCCGACGAGCAGGATGCTATCTCTATCGACCACCGCGTTAATGTCGAGCGTACACAGCCCGCTATTATCTCGCTCCGCCGCGAGGTAATGCTCGACTCACACTTCGAGGTGCGCCCCTTGCGCGTGCGTGCAAGCGAGGTGGAGGATAGCAATATCAATGCCGTTAAGGTCGAGGTTGTCAACCCCGCCACAACCAACTGGATGCGCCTCGAGCGTAGCTTTGGCGATGGCACTCCCGAGGGCTCGCCACAGACAACCGTAAATGGGGCGACAACATCTATTTATATTGATGATGATGCCAATAGCGCCTCGTATGGTAAGCGTAAGTTCTTCACCTACAACCTTATCGATGGTGTAAACGCTAATGCCACCGATGCATCATTGGTTAATAGCACCGAGGTTATTTTGCCTATTACCGATGCTACCGAGTGCTGCTGGATATATGTCGATGAGTGTACCGAGACCGGTGATGCCGTTCGTTCGGGCATTGTTAAGGTATCTTATGGTAGCTACGACGGTACTACCTTTACCCCTGCCAATAACGCTAACTACCCCGATGTAAACTACGTTATCAACCAGCGTAAGTTGTTCCAGGTAACCTACGATGACCCTGAGACCACTGCTGTTGAGAATCGAACTTACAATATCGAGTATTCAGAGGAGTACCTCTATAACTTCGATGCCGACGACGACTTTGGTCAGACCGAGTACGAAGGTATGGAATGGGGCTTGGAAGGTATTAATTTATCATATGACCATGAGGCATTATTTTTTGCATCATACACTCAATCTGGCTTAGGAGATTTGATTGTTAACCTTGCAAAAGGTGATACCCCTATTTTCTATGATTTTTATATTAAAAGTCACGATGAGGCTCGACTTGACCCAAGACAGGTAACTCTACACGAGTATGCTGGATTTGACTTTTGCTCTGAGATTATCCAAACTGTAAATGGTGGTCAGAAGGATGCTGATGGCAATGCTTATGATTCTAACCCCGATAATGATATCAATATTCTTCAGTTAGACGAGCAGCCAAAATCTGCTATTGAGTATTGTTACAATAAGAATAAGCGTAACAACAAGGGAGAGGTAGTATGGCAAAATACCGACGGCACATACGACCAAAGTCAGTTGAACTGGTATCTCCCCGCTGTTGATGAGATTGAGGATATAGTTATGAGTAAATATGGTTCTGGTCTATTTACCTATGCTCGATTCCTTGAGTTCCAGGATCAAGATTATTGGTCTTGTCAGCCATCATATATTCAGAATTATGCTTATGTATCTTGGCTATGGGGTATCATGCGATATTGGGGAAATTTCTATTATGATGATATTGGTGACACTTCGTATGACATAAACAATAATACAGATAGAGCAAATATTGGTTCTGCTCGATCTACTAGCGTGAAATACGATGGTGATTATTCGTCTACACCAAGTGGTACAAATGGTCATTATTCGTTTTATAACGCAGATAATAACACATACTCATATTCTGGCACACAGAATGGAGTCGTCATAGGTACAATCGAACGAGAGCCTGGTAACCAACCACGTAACGAGAAAAACCGTGTTCGCTGTGTAAGAAAGTTGTAATCCCCCTTATAAGCAGAAAAGTCCCCGATTGGGGACTTTTTTTGTTCTTTGTAAAGGATGCTACTCAGTAGCTGATCACATCCCCACGGCAGTACCACAGCTCACTACTCCGTAACTGTGTAAGTATAGGTGAACTCCGATACTACAGGCTTATGGTCGGCATATGTGTACGACTCATCGTGCAGATAGTTGTTCGCCTTAATCTGAACAGCGGCATTGGAGTTGTTGATATAGATAATCTTATCGACAACCTCGCCCTTCTGCATACCATAGTCGCCAGTCATAAGTGCATCGCTGCCAAGGGTGGGATAGACACCATCCCACTGATACTCGACCCACGGATCGGCGCAAGTGAGCGATGCGTCGAGCACGCCCCAGAAGTTGGTCTGGTAGTCGTTACGCGTATAGCGGGTGTTCATATCGCCCATAAATATGATGGGGCGATTGTTCGAGCGGATGCTGTTGATGTATGTAGCCACCTCGTTGAGCTGACCATTCTGCGCTGTGATCTGTGCTTCGTTGTCGGCGGTATTCATATGTGTGACAAGCACGTCGATAACAACATTAGGGTCATCCTTGAGTGTTACGACATAGTGGCGAATACCCTTCTTGATAGAGGTGTTAGCACCATCTGTGAGGCCACCCTCCTTATGCTCAAATGCCCACCACGACTCGTTGGAGAACGAGCAAGTGCTGTTGAGCGTAGCAAAGCCCAGACCGTCGGTGTCGGCGGTGCCAAGTGCCGAGGCGATGTTAAACGTGCGGTGTGTGCCGAAGGTATAGTATGCCGACATAGCACTTTCGAGCTCGCTGTTGTATGTGAAGTTCTCCTGGAAGGTCACGAAGTCCCATCCCGATGTGGCAATCTTCTGGCTTATCTGCTTTGTGCCATCCGATCCGGGGCCATCACCATTGAGTGATATGAATCCCAATACCTTCTCGGGTAGGCCATCGACGTTGTATGTCGCGCAGGTGAATGTACCAGTGATGGTCTCTGGCTCCTCGGGATCTGGCGTTACAGGCTGATCTGGATCCTCGCCACCTTCGCCGCCGCCACCCTCTGCAGGGTCTGGCACGAATACGAGGTTGAGTACTGTGCGCTTACCCTTCACGAAGGTCATCGCAGGAAGTGTGCGTGTCATGGTCTGCCCCTCGGCGTCGGTGAGCACAAGTGTGAAGAACTCTGCCGCGAAGCCCTCGGGGGCGTCGGGCATATTGAGCGTCACTATGGGTGTTGCAAAGCCCTCTGCTGCAAGTTCCTTACCCTCGAGGCTCTGCGCGTAGGTCATATCCTCCTGCAGCGTCCACTTGCCCACAAAGTCGCTCTCTGCTGTGAGCTTCACAGCTGTCATCGTGCGTGGTGTGGCCTTGTCAGCCTCAAATACGCGTAGCTCGAGTGCTGCTGATAATACCGAGAACTTGACCATCGGGATGTTCTCAATCACGGCATCCTCTACTGTCGCTACTGATAGTGGCTGCCATGTGCCATGCTGCGCTGCTACGAGCACACCCTCGCTCACCTCCGCCTCTGCGGGGTATATAAAGTGGAACTTCTCGGGCGATGTCGACATATACTCGAATGCCTCGCATACGAATCCTGCAGCCGTCTCTACATATCGCAGCTGGTTTCTCAGGCGCAATCCTGCGCACTGGTATCCTGCTATTGCGTCATCCTCATTCCAGTACCAGTTGAGGTCGGAGTCATAGGCTCGTGTCTCCTGCTGTGCCGCCACCTGCATGCGTGCTGTGTAGCGTGTCTGTGTGTTGCCTGTTTCGTTGTTGCCCTGTGGCTCCTGCTTCTCGCAAGCTGCCATCGCAGCAAGTGCCATTACGGCAAATAGTAGTTTTCGCATTATAGAGTTGTTTTTGTTTTATCAGTCATATGTTGCAAACCTATCTCTGCCTAACTTGTTTCTCGGTGCGCTCCATCTCTTGAGCGCTATATATCGTGGTGGGGCTGTAGCGGGGTTAGTTCACCCACTGTGCCTCGCCATTCTCGCCACCCGCCATCTCGCTATTATCCACTGTCGCTGCAACAGAGGCAGTACCATAGTCATTTATATTCTTTCTACCGGCAATTACTGCAAAGCTTTCGTCACGATCTTTCTGTTCACCACTACCTATGTAAGAGTAAGTGTTGCCATCAACAGCAGTAGATGACCAGTAGTCTGCAGCCGTGTCAGTGGTATCCTCGGGCGTAAAATCTACACCAGTAAACTGACCATAAGCAGGCAGATACCACTTAAGATCGTCTCTATTAAATCGCACAAAGTATGTAGTTGAGCCAATTGTTGCGTTGTACTCTTTATACAACTGGTATTCATTCTTCTTTAGGATGTACTCCAAGATGCCAGACAGATCAGCTTCAGATCCTTCGTGTGCTGGAACGCCCTCACTAATCTCATCATCACCAGCAAGACGGAACATATTCTCACCCTCTTTTCCAGACTCTGTTTTATAAGTATTTTTAATTGCAGCCTCGAACGCACCAGTAGCTGCACTACCTGCCAAATCATACAGAGCCAAAGTATTGGTAAGACCATCCGAAGATGACGTTGCACCCGAAATATTGTTGAGCTTGGTATAATCGATCTGTATATACATTCGTATTGTAAGCACATTGTGTCTAAATGTATCATAAGTTACGTAATCACCAGCATCGTACTTATCAATAAAACCTTGTATAAGATCTCTTGCCTCCTGCTCAGTATAGTGAGCACCAGTCCAACTACTTCCCAATTTATAAGGGAAAATATATGATACTTTACGAGTCCACTTAAAGCCATACTTACCAGCCTCTTCATCATCGACAACCTCCCAACCAATGTCATTATTAGTCCAGTTAGGGAACTTCTGAAGAAGTACTTTGGTAGTAGTAGCTGTAGAGCCTTCGGTCGTGCTTGACAGAATAATAGATATTTGTCTGTCAGCGTCGCTAATATTTTCTGGAATAAATACTACAAAAGGTTTTTCTGTAATATCACCAGTGCCACTATAGCTATTGCTACCACGTGCACTTGAACCTTCAACACCATTAGCATCCACCTCTTTATCAGTCCAGAAACCCTCTTTTGCAAGAACATTTACCTCATCATATGGGAGGATAGTTACATCCTCATTATCATTAGCGGTTGCAGTAATTTTCCAACTTGCGATGTTCTTAACAGTTACATTCACTGTTGTCATAATATAGTGTGCATCAAGTTTCTTACCCGTAGGCTCGACTGTTAAGGTAAATGACTCGTCAATAGAGATGCGGTAGTTTGTGGTCTTTCCCATATCCCAAATATCACCCTCAATAGTAGCAGTTGTGGCTTTTGGACCATCACCATTATTGAAAACGACCTCCATTATGGCACCAGCACCTGGCTCTTGGGGTATAAACATAAATGTAGCATCATTGGCATTAATGGCTGTACCTGTATCTTGGTTACCAGTAGTAGTAAAGCTATCACCGCCACCTGCAAATTTAACACTATAGTCATCCTTAGAGGTAGTGTCGACAGCCCACTTGCGTGTAGCTACGTTGTATGTGCCCTTATTATATACACCTTTAAGAGTGATAGATTCAATAGTACCTGCGCTAATAGATCCAACCTGAACATTTACAGCAGTCATAATATGCTTAAAGTTCAAGGGTACAGTAGCATCGTTATCGCCGCCTACACTTTCGGTGGCTACAACAATATCGTTCTGTGCTGTAGCATCGGCAGGAACTGTATAGGTGAATGACTCCAAGGCTGTGCCCGCTGTATTAAGGTTAGGAGTAAATCCACTTGCAGGAGCATTGGCTACGGCAGTGAAATTTAGCGTGCCCGCACCAGGCCAGAAATAGGCGGGGTCGGACTTAAAAGATGTGCCATCGTTCTCGAAGAGCACACCCTCGTCAGGGAAGTATAGTGTAGATGTGGAGCCATTAGCAAGCGAAGCCCACACGGTGAATGAGTTGCCAATAGCACCCAACACAGCACCACGGGTCTCGGCCTTATCGGCATTTGCCGAATGTATGCCATCCTCGACATATACACCCATAGGCAGTGTGAACTCGCCGTCGGCTGACTTTAACTCGTGCTTACCAATACGGTTGAGAGCAACGCCACTGCGAGTGACATCCTCATACTCACCCCAGTCCGAAGCGACACCAAAACCGATAGTCTCCGACTCCGTAGGGATAAACGGAACGTCAACAACCTCGTCCTTGATACACGATGCCATAAAGATGGCTGCAGCAATGGCCGACAGCATCACAAAATGGCTTAAACTCGAAATCTTTCTCATTATAGTAACTGTTTTTATTTTCTTTCGTTATTCTTTGTCATCCCGAGGGAGTTATTCTCCTCTCCGTCATCTCGAGGAGCTCTCTCCTCACCGTCATCCCGAGGAGCGTTAGCGACGTGGGGATCTCTTCAGATTGCCACGGGCAATGCCCTCGCAATGACGCCGAGATTGCCACGGCTTACAGCCTCGCAATGACGCTTTTATTAGGGGCCATAAGGGCGGTCAAACCCTTATAGCCAAAGCCTCCGAAGAGGTAAATCGTTAAGGAATAGAAATATTTGTCTCCGAATCCCAAGCACCCAAAGAGCCGACAGAGAAGTCGATAATACCACCAGCCTTAAGCTCAACGTTGATGACATAAGCACCATTCTCAGCAAAGGTGTAGGTTAGCTCCTTCTCAACGGGCTCCGTATTCATCTCCACGCCATTGTAGAACTGCTTCTTGGTGAACGAGACCTTGAGAGTCTGTGCGCCAGGGATAAGCAAGCGTGCGTAGTTAGATGTCATAGGTGAGGCCTCGGTAAACGCTATAGTAATATCGGCAGCAGCAGCATTATCTGTAGTAGAGTTTGTGGCATTGCCGAATGACCAAGCGTCAGCCACCGCTACAGCACCAGTTGCAGCCCAAGGAGTAGTAGCACCGATAGTGTATGTACCCTTGGTGTACTGACCCGAAACCTTGATGTCCGAAATCTGGAAAACAGTATTATCGGTTGCAGAGGTGTTGTAGAACGCAAAGTGCACCTTTGACAAGAGGTGGTTGAAGGTAAACGCAACAGGGTTCTCGCTTGGAGTTGCGGTTGCGGTGGTAGTCACCTCCTTTGCGGTCTTGGTGTAGATGAGGTCAGTTGCGCCATCAGCGGTGTAGCTGATGGTTGCAGGCATACCAGTAGCAGGAGTAACACCATCGTGACCTGCGATAGCTACAAAATTGTAGGTAGCGGAGGGCAACCAGTACTCAGTCTGATCGCAAGTATATGCCGTACCATAGACAGGAGAGTCATCGTATACGCGCGCACCGTTGAAGAGGTTGATGGTGTTGCCAGTATTACCCTTTACAGTACCCCATACATTGAACTCCTTGATAAGGTTATTTGCGTTGTACGATGGGTCAATAGCACGTGTGGCGTTGTCGACGAATGGGGCGCTGAAGCCGATAGCCTCACCACGGTCGATATTCACGGCCTCCTCCTTGCTACACGCTGCGAGCGCCGCAACTGCCAAAACAGCGATAAATAGTCTTTTCATAGTCTAAAAATTTGTTTGTCCGACTCGCATAACTCATTGATATAGCTATGCCAATCTCACTTCTAACAAAAGTGGAAATTACTGAATAGTTACGTCAGGCTGTGTAGTCCAAGTAGGATCGTTGGTAACGGTGAACTGGATAGGATTACCCACAGAGCAATTGATAGTGAAGTTATAAGCATTGCCCTTAACGAGGTCGGTATTCACACCTATGGTCTTAGTCTCTGTACCAAGCTTAGTGCCATTCTTATACAAGTCAAC
Organism: Alistipes sp.; assembly: GCA_045590115.1. Classification (GTDB taxonomy): domain Bacteria; phylum Bacteroidota; class Bacteroidia; order Bacteroidales; family Rikenellaceae; genus Alistipes. The sequence continues at coordinate 15,659 of JAZNQJ010000232.1, forward strand.
GGTGAATGTTACGTTGAATGCAGCAGCGTTAGGCACGAGAAGCATCTCAGCGTTAGACTGAGCGCCAGTATCATTAGTAACATTTGCAATCTCATCAAAAGCTACATCCTTAGAGCCAGTACCTGCCCAAGTACCATCAGCGATGGTGTAGGTGCCTGTTTCGAAGTTGCTAACCTTGATGCCAGTAACTGTGTGGTAGTAGCCACCCTCAGCGTTAGATGTCACAGTGAACTTTGCCTTTGACAAGAGGTGCGAGAAGGTGAAGTTCACAGGAGCCTGATCTGCCGTTGCATCCACTACGCTTGCAGTAGCATAGAGCATATCCTCGAGGTTGCTTGTAGCATCAGCAACAGTAGTAAGAGTCAAAGGCATACCGTATGTATCCTTAGTAGCCACAGTAGCATCTACAACAGCGGCGAAATTGTAGTCGGCATCAACAATCCAGTACTGAGCATACTGCTGGTCGTAAGACCATACAGCATTACCTACAGTACCCTCAACCTCAACGTCTTCGAAGATGTTAACAGTACCGGCAGTACCGGTAACAGTACCATAGACATTGAACTTTGTGAGTTTCTGAACGCCGTCGCTATAGTCAGCACGGGTAGCGTTCTCGACGAATACGTCGCCGAAGCCGATTTGCTGGAGTGGTGCCTCGCGAACGACATCCTCCTTTGCGCAGCTAACAACAGTAGCAGCCGCAGCAAGCATAATGAAAAGCCTTTTCATAGTGTATAAAAGTTTTAATTGTTAATATTCTTTTTCGTCTCTTTTATCGGTCGGAGCGCATCTTACGCCCTCGTTGGGGCTATGAGGGGAGATTCAACCCCTCATAACCAAAGGTTTGTTA
>JAZNQJ010000233.1:0-5301 GCA_045590115.1 Alistipes sp.
AGCACCTCGCCACGATCGCTCTCCTTGCCTCGCAGACGTTCGATGCCTCGTATTGTCGAGACACCCTCAGCCGCCGCAGCCAAAGCCACCAGAGCAGGAAAGAGATCGGGGCATTGTGTTGCATCGAACGTGAAGGCCTCAAGCTCTCGGCGGGCTACGGTGATGGCACTCTCCTCGATAACAAGCGATGCTCCGGCACGCTCCAAGGCTCGGCAGATTGCGGTATCTGCCTGGCGTGATAAGGTTGAGAGGTTCTCAATGCGCACCTCACCAGCGATAGCCGCAGCAACCATAATCATCGCCGCAGCACTCCAATCGCTCTCGATGGTGTAGTCCACAGCCTGATAGTGCTGGCCTCCCTCGATATAAAACTGTGTATAGTCGCCCTCATTGTACATTACCTCAACACCGAAGCGCTCTAATGTCTCAAGCGTCATGTCGATATATGGTGTCGATACCGCTCCATGCACCTCTACGGTGGTGTCACGCTGCGCCATAGGAAGAGCGATGAGTAGGCCTGTGACAAACTGCGATGACATGCTACCATCAACCCTCACACGACCACCACGCATAGGGCCACGCACCTCGATAGGTAGTCGCCCACCGCCATCACGCAGCTCCACGCCAAGCGCCTGCAGTGGTTCCACCATCATAGACATAGGCCTGTGAAGAAGTGTACCCTCGCCCCCGATACATATCTGCTTATCGGCGAGCGCTGCAATAGGGGTAAAGAGGCGTGCGGCAAGTCCCGACTCGCCCACATTAAGGCTGTCGGTACGTGGCTTCAGACCACCCTCGATGGTTATGGTATTATCATCTATAATCTCGACCGTAGCACCCAATGCCTCGATTGCGGCAATGGCCGAGCGAGTGTCACGACACAGCTCTATGCCACGTAGTGTGGTGCGCCCCTCGGCAAGAAGTGCTGCGGCAAGCGCACGTTGTGCATAACTCTTTGAGCATGGGGGAGCTATAGTCCCCTGCAACCTATTCCCTTTCGGGACTGTACTATCCATATATACGGTTATTCGTTATCATCAAAATCTTCGTCATCCTCATCATCCTTAGGCTGAGGGATGTGTCCCAAGGCACGTAACGCCTCCTGACGCTCACGCTCCTCACGCTCCTTCTGCTGGCGAATCATCTGTGGCGAGGTACGAAGCACAAAGTTGCTACCAAGATACAAGCGGCGTACCATCTCATCGGCAGCAAGCTCCTCGGCAGTACCTGTCTTGAGGATTTTACCCTCGTAGAGTAGGTACGTACGGTCGGTAATCGCCAAGGTCTCATCCACGTTGTGGTCGGTGATGATAACACCGATGTTCTTATCCTTGAGTGTACCCACGATACTCTGAATATCCTCCACTGCGATAGGGTCAACACCCGCAAATGGCTCATCAAGAAGGATGAACGATGGGTTGATGGCTACGGCACGAGCAATCTCCGTTCGGCGACGCTCACCACCCGACAGCTGGTTACCATAGCTCTTGCGCACCTTCTGCAAGCGGAACTCCTCAATAAGTTGCTCGACACGCTCCTTCTGGTATTGGCGTGAGTACTTTGTCATCTCAAGTACGGCACGTATGTTGTCCTCGACAGTGAGGTGACGGAATACTGAGGCCTCCTGAGCCAGGTAGCCTACGCCCATCTGCGCACGTCGGTAGACCGGCTCTTTGGTGATGTCGTGTACCTTACCCTGCTCATCCTCGAGGTAAATGCGTCCCTCGTTAGGCTTGATAAGGCCTACGATCATATAGAAGGTAGTGGTCTTACCAGCACCGTTAGGGCCGAGCAAACCCACAATCTCGCCCTGGCGAACGTCGATAGATACATGGTTAACGACAGTACGTGATTTATAGGATTTTACCAATTCGCTTGTGAATAGTCGCATCTTTTTTTCGTAAATTTTTCACAAAGTTATTACTATTTTTCAAAAAAATATATTATATTTGGGTAAATTTTTTCACTACAGGAAATTATGGACACCGAACAAGGAGGATTATTACACGAGAAGTTACACGAGTATTTCGGCTTTTCTTCGTTCAAGGGCAACCAGGAGGCTGTGATTAGGAACGTACTCTCGGGCAAGGACACATTTGTGCTTATGCCTACGGGAGGCGGTAAATCGTTGTGCTACCAGCTCCCTGCATTAATCATGGATGGTGTGGCTATTGTCATATCTCCACTCATTGCTCTGATGAAGAACCAGGTCGATGCGATGCGTACGTTCTCTACCGAGTCGGGCATTGCACACTTCCTCAACTCGTCACTAAATAAATCGGCCATCGCACAAGTACGCCAGGATGTGCTTGATGGCCGCACCAAGCTGCTATATTTCGCACCAGAGTCGCTTACCAAGGAGGATAACATCGCCTTCTTGCGTAAGATCAAGATATCGTTCTATGCCATTGATGAGGCACACTGTATCTCGGAGTGGGGTCACGACTTCCGCCCTGAGTACCGTCGTATACGCTCTATCATCAACGACATAGGCCAGGCACCGCTCATCGCCCTGACAGCAACTGCAACACCTAAGGTGCAGATGGACATCCAGAAAAACCTCGGCATGACAGATGCTACGGTATTCCGTTCATCGTTCAACCGTCCAAACCTATACTACGAGCTACGCCCCAAGCACAATGTAGACCACGACATCATCCGTTTCATCAAGCAGAACGCGGGTAAGAGTGGCATTATCTACTGTCTGAGCCGTAAGAAGGTGGAGGAGCTTGCCGAGCTACTCGTGGCCAATGGTATCAAGGCCTTGGCATACCACGCCGGCATGGATGCGCAGACACGTGCCGACAATCAGGATGACTTCCTGCATGAGCGTGTCGACGTTATTGTCGCCACCATTGCCTTTGGTATGGGTATCGACAAGCCCGATGTGCGCTATGTTATACACTACGACATCCCTAAGTCGCTGGAGGGTTACTACCAGGAGACAGGACGTGCAGGACGTGATGGCGGCGAGGGACACTGCCTTACGTTCTACAGCTATAAGGATATTCAGAAGCTTGAGAAGTTTATGCAGGGTAAGCCTGTTGCCGAACAGGAGATTGGCAAGCTGCTGCTTCTTGAGACCGTATCATATGCCGAAAGCTCAATGTGTCGCCGTCGCTCGTTGCTCCACTACTTTGGCGAGCAGTATACCGAGGCTAACTGTGGCAGCTGCGATAACTGTTGCAACCCCAAGCCTAAGGTAGAGGCCAAGGAGGAGCTACAGCTTGCGCTCGAGACCCTCAAGGCCATTGGCGACAAGTTCAAGATAGACCACCTCATCGCAGTGCTTATGGGCAAGACAACGGCGATGATTAAGAGCTATGGTCACAACAAGCTTGAGCTGTTTGGTGCTGGCGAGGATAAGGATCTCCGCTTTTGGAATGCTGTGGTGCGCCAGGGACTTATCCTCGGCTTCATAGATAAGAACATTGAGAACTACGGCCTTATATCTATAAATAAGCGTGGCGAGGAGTATATTAAGAAGCCTACGTCGGTAACCATTACACTCGACCACGACTACGACTCGGAGGATGAGAACGAGCCATCAGGCCCAATCAAGGGTGGCGGTGCTGCCGATGAGGAGCTATTTGCCATGCTCAAGGATTTGCGCCGTAAGGTGGCTAAGCAGAACGGCCTTGCGCCATATGTCATCTTCCAGGATCCTTCGCTCGAGGATATGTCCATACAGTACCCCATCACCATGGAGGAGATGCAGACAGTATCGGGCGTAGGCGTAGGCAAGGCACAGAAGTATGGAGCGGAGTTTATCGACCTAATTAAGAAATATGTCGAGGAGAAGGAGATTATCCGTCCTCAGGATATGGTCGTACGTAGCGTTGCCAACAAGTCGAACAACAAGATATTCATCATCCAATCTATCGACCGCAAGATGGACCTCGAGGACATTGCGCGCGCACGTAACTTAGATATGGATGAGCTTCTTAGCGAGATTGAGACTATCGTAAACTCGGGTACTCGCCTCGACATCCAATACTACCTCAACAACGTGATGGATGACGACAAGGTTGAGGATATATACCTCTACTTTAAGGAGGATGCCGAGACCGACTCACTCGATGCTGCTATCGAGGAGCTTGGCTCGGAGTATAGCGAGGAGGAGATACGCTTAGTACGCATCAAATTTATATCCGAAGTAGCCAACTAATGAGTGAAGTACGTGCAAAGAAGGCCCTCGGACAGCACTTCCTGACCGACCTTAACATCGCCCGCAAGATAGCCACATCGCTAAGTGGCGGTAGCCCAGAAGCTCCCGACAAGGTGCTTGAGGTGGGATGTGGCATGGGTGTGCTTACACAGTTTCTGCTCGAGAGAGAGGATATCGTAACCTATGGCGCTGAGATTGACTCTGAGTCGGTAGAGTATCTTCATGCCCACTACCCTGAGTTTGCGCCACGCCTTACCGAAGGAGACTTCCTCAAGATGGACCTACGTGCGGAGTATGGCTCAAGGCTCAAGATTATAGGCAATTTCCCATATAACATCTCCTCGCAGATATTCTTCAAGGTACTCGAAAACCGAGATATCGTCCCTGAGTGCGTGGGCATGATTCAGCGAGAGGTCGCCGTACGCTTGGCTGAGCCTCCAGGCTCTAAGGAGTATGGTATCCTTAGTGTACTGCTTCAGGCATGGTACGACATCGACTACCTATTTATCGTTGGCGAGAAGGTATTTAACCCGCCACCTAAGGTTAAGAGTGCCGTGGTACGTTTGGTACGTAACAATGTTGAGAAGCTCGATTGCGATGAGCAGCTCTTCATCAAGGTCGTGAAGGCCTCGTTTGGCCAACGTCGCAAGATGCTACGCAACTCGCTCAAGGCCACGTTCGGAGGCTTTAACGGCCAGGAGCATAGGTTCTTCTCTATGCGTGCCGAGCAGCTCTCTGTCGCCGACTTTGTAGAACTTACCCAATGGGTAGATGAGCATAAGTAGATAGGATAGAGGATAAAAGATAGGATATATAATATAAAGTATGAGGCGACCCATTGGATCGCCTCATACTTTATATTATATATAGCCTATTTTCGCTTAGGTTGTAGCGAGAGAGCTGCCGCCTGTGGCTCGCTCTCAAGGCCGAGCTTCTCGATAATCTCCTCAAGAGGCTTCTTGGTCTCAGCGCTGTACTCATACATGAACGGATCAGATACCCACATTGGCGAGTAGTTACCCTTATAGTCCATAATTACAGCACACATAACATACAACACGCCACTCTCGCCGGTGAGCAACTTCTTCTGTGCTGTAGTGTAGGTAACAAGGTCATTGAAGATAGCCTCCTTA
>JAZNQJ010000234.1:0-2938 GCA_045590115.1 Alistipes sp.
GGCTGAGCGACACCCTAAAGATATTCTCGACATACGCTTTCGTGCCTTTGAGGGGTCATCAAAGAATAAGCAGATAGTAGATAGAGGATGTGTGATATACATCGGTTCTATGGAGAGACCTAACTCTTTGCACTCGGGTAACTATAAGCTCGTGCATTGCTCGGAGGTAGGATATTGGAAGGAGACGACACAGCGTAAGCCGAGCGACTTTGTTAATGCCTTTGAAGGCTCTGTGCCTCTTGAGCCATTTACTCTGGTGGCTCTTGAGAGTACAGCTAAGGGTACAGGTAACTTCTTTCATACCACATGGCTGAGTGCTATGAAGGGTGAGAATGCCTATACACCAGTGTTTGTGGCGTGGTGGGAGATTGACATGTACACCATGCCGTTTGACTCGTATGAGGATATGAAGATGTTTGTAGAGAGCATGAATAGCTATGAGCTGTATATGTTCTCGTTAGGTGCCACACTTGAGGGTTTACATTGGTATCGTGAGAAACGTAAGAGCTTTGATAACGATTGGGATATGCAGGAGCAGTTCCCATCCACAGCTGATGAGGCATTTGTCACATCAGGTAGAAAGGCACACCACCCATTGCACATCAAGCAGATGGAGGCATTTGCGAAGAAGCCCGCATTTATCGGTGAGATGTTTGCGGATGCTCCTTCGGGAGAGGAGGCCATAAACAACTCGCTTCAGTTTAAGGAGCTTGCGAAAGGTGATTTCTGGGTATGGAAGAAGCCTGACTATGAGAGACTATATGAGCATCGCTATGTGGTGTCGTTAGATATCGGTGGCTCGGCAGCAAAGGCAGACTGGAGTGTTATACGTGTGTTGGATAGACTGCCTATGATGAATGGTGGAGTCCCAGAGTTTGTGGCAACGTATCGTTTCCATATGGATCAAGACCTTACCGCTTGGCGTGCTGTACAGGTGGCTAAGTGGTACTGCGATGCTCTGCTTGTTGTCGAGGCCAACGTTCTTAATACCTTCCAAACGGAGGGTAACTTTACCTCCACAGTCCTCGACATCATTGCCCACGTATATCCCAACCTATACTATCGTGATGACCCCGAGAAGATTAAGGAGGGTGTACCTACCAAGTATGGTTTTTGGACAGGCAGAAACAAGTCGGAGATTGTATCTATCATGACTAAAGGACTTCGTGAGATGGGCTTTATCGAGCGTGACCAGCGTATGCTCGATGAGTGCGGATGGTATGAGCTTAAGCAAGATGGCTCCTATGGTGCTATCGACGGCCAGCACGATGACATATACATGAGTAGTGGCATCAACCTATGGGTGTCGGAAAAGTTGCCACTACCTACGCCAATAGCCACTATGGAGGAGGTTATGGCACGACAATCTACCGCAGTGCGTACTGAGGCATATATGTAAAAGAGAGGGGCTTACAACCCCTCTCTTTGTCTACTGATTTGCCATCTGCACGTTAGGCTGTCGTATCTGCTCCGTAGCTATGTTGTTATTGTATAGCTGTTGCACCATCTCTAAGGAGTTAGGGTCGGTCTGCATCTGCGAGATGTCGATATTCTCCATACCTTGCTGAGCAACTCCCATCTGCCCCTGCTGCATCTGCTGCTTGGCAGCACGTATCTGTGCAAGGAGCTTCTTGCCAAATGGTGCTGATGAATTTTCAAGAAGCATCTCAGCATTGATAGCACCCGCCTCGAAGAGGTACTTGAGCATATCATCGTGGAGCTGGCGGAATACAGGAGTATCCGTACCCTCTGCCACAACGACATTCCAATCTACAATCTTATCTACCACCGTAGGCTCATAGTATATGGCTGTCTTGTCGTATACCTGGCCCGAGATGTCCACATGCCTACGTGTGCTGTAATACTGCATCTGTGTCTTTAGCACCTTTTCTGCCACCTCCTTGTTGAAGTCTGCGAAGCAGTCAAAGAGAAGCACGAAGTTAAGCATACTATTTTGTGCTTGCTGAGCATATAGCGATGATGGTGTACCCGAGCGTGATGCCTGTCCCGAGAGCGCACCACTAAGACCGCTAATCTCCTTGAGCTGCTGTATCTCAAGATTTAGGAACTCGAATGTTCCCGCAGGAATGGCATTTGTCGCAAGCTGCGTAGGCCTCTGCGCTGTAGGCTTAGAATCATCAACAACCAAGATGCCATCGGTGCGTGCATACTGCTGACCAATCTCCTTGAGGGTCTGATGCTGAAGCATACTCTTAGGTACAAGAAGAACACCCTTTGCTGATGATGCTATGGCAAAGTCAATGAGCGTAGAGTGGCGGTTAATCGTTCTATTGGTGTCTGTGATGTGAGAGTATAGAGGCTTTATGATGCCATCAATGCGAGGCATAACGCCAATGATATATGGCGATAGCTGATGCTCATATGGTGTCTCCATGCGCTTTAGGCATATGCCATTAGGCGTGAGCCATAGTGCCTCCCAATACTCTTCCACGATAGAGCGATGCTCAATGAGCTGTGCTTTGATGGTGTCATCATCAATGCCATAGTTACGCATCTGCATCGTGCGCTCTGCATTTATTGCATCGTAGTATGCTGAGTCATGTATCTCATCAAACAATTCCTCGCCCTTAGCCCTGTCGTGGACATACTCTACGGTGCGCACACACTTACGCCACACCTCAAATACTCGGTACTTGTTTGACTGACCGTAGCCGTAGAAGTCGAGGTTTTCAATATTGTTCTCCGCAGTGTCGGTCTCGGTGTTGCGATTGTCAAGGATGTTGCGATACTCCTCTCTTAGCACCTTCATGTCACGCTCACTACCTGTGTAGAAGTCACGCTTAAGCTCATTCCATGTGTAGTCGTGTATCTCGCCCATACGGTAGATGTCAGTAAGTCGTGGGTCTTCGGAGTCTTGGTTGAAGAAGAAGCGATTAACATTAATCATAAGTCGGATCGTAGCCATGTCGTTCTGTGA
>JAZNQJ010000235.1:0-19967 GCA_045590115.1 Alistipes sp.
CGCTCAACATTATCGCTGCGTCGGCTCTACCATATCGGCACCCTCGCCGATAATCCTCAGTAGCCTTTTATAGTTACAGAACTAAGCCTACGCCCTATATAAGAGGTTGATACGGGTTGCAAAGGTAAGAAAAATTTCTCTACTTGCAACCCGTATCGGTGTTTTTTTTGTGATTGTCATTAGTTTTAGACCCTTAACACCTCTAAAAACTAACAACTAAAAACTATTTGCTCTGCAAATATTCGTCAATAGCCTTTGCAGCCTTGCGACCTGCACCCATGGCGAGGATTACGGTAGCAGCGCCTGTAACAGCATCGCCACCGGCAAATACGCCCTCACGTGATGTAGCACCCACCTCCGAGGCCTCGATGCAGCCACGACGGTTGATGTTAAGACCCGATGTTGTAGAGGCGATAAGTGGGTTTGGCGATGTGCCAAGTGCCATGATCACCACGTCGCAGTCGATTACAAAGTCTGAGCCAGCCTTCTCCTGTGGTGAGCGACGTCCCGATGCATCAGGCTCGCCAAGCTCCATCTCCACACAGTTGATGCCCTTTACCCAACCATCCTCAGTACCGAGTATGCGTGTAGGGTTGGTGAGCATACGGAACTCGATGCCCTCCTCCTTTGCGTGGTGTACCTCCTCCTTACGTGCAGGAAGCTCTGCCTCGCCACGACGGTATACGATAACAGCCTCAGCACCGAGACGCTTAGCAGTACGCACAGCATCCATAGCTACGTTACCACCGCCAACAACGACAACCTTACGACCTACGTATACAGGGGTGTCAGAGTGTTCAGGGTCCCATGCACCCATAAGGTTAACACGTGTGAGGAACTCATTGGCCGAGAGTACACCATTGAGGTTCTCGCCTTCGATGCCCATGAAGCGTGGCAGACCAGCACCTGAGCCTACGAATACTGCGTCGTAGCCCTCCTTGTCGAGCAACGAGTCGATGGTCATGGTACGGCCGATGATAACATCTGTCTCAAACCTCACGCCGAGCTTCTTAACCTCGTTAATCTCACGTGCTACAACACGATCCTTAGGCAGACGGAACTCAGGGATACCGTAAGATAGCACACCACCAAGGCGGTGTAATGCCTCAAATACGTCAACCTTATAGCCGAGCTTAGCAAGGTCCGAGGCACATGCCAAGCCTGCAGGGCCACTACCTACTACTGCTACACGCTTGCCATTAGGCTCGATATGTGGTGCCTCCACCTCGTCGCTATGCTCCAAAGCCCAATCGCCCACAAAACGCTCGAGCTTGCCGATAGCCACAGCCTCGCCCTTGATGCCAAGCACGCAAGAGCCCTCGCACTGCGACTCCTGAGGACATACACGACCACAGATTGATGGTAGCGAGCTGTCCAGATGAATGGTGTCGGCAGCAGCACGTATATTTCCCTCGGTGAGGTGGTGGATAAATTCTGGAATATTGATATTTACGGGGCAGGCAGCCACACAGCGTGGGTTCTTACAGTTTAGGCAGCGTGTTGCCTCCAACAGCGCCTCCTCCTGGTTATAGCCGTAGCATACCTCCTCGAAGTTTGTAGCACGTAGCTTTGGGTCTTGTTCGCGTACAGCGACACGTGGTATCTTATTTGCCATAGCAGTTACATTTGTGTTCTTCGTTAGCTATCCTCTCTTGATTCTTGTACATACCCTGACGACGCATAGCCTCATCAAAGTCTACCTTGTGGCCATCGAACTCAGGGCCGTCGACACACGTGAAGAGTGTCTTGCCGCCTACCGATACTCTACAAGCACCACACATACCTGTACCATCTACCATAAGGGCGTTGAGCGATACGGTTGTAGGAAGCTCCCAAGGCTTGGTAGTAAGACATACAAACTTCATCATAATCATAGGGCCGATACATACGCACTCGTCGTACTTACGTCCCTGGGTCTCAACAAGCTCCTTCATAAGGCCTGTGACCATACCATGATAGCCTACCGAGCCATCGTCAGTTGCGATATGTACGTTACCCACCTTGCTCATCTCGTCGATGTAGATAAGCAGGTCCTTGCTCTTGGCACCGATGATAACATCGGCAGTTACGCCATGCTCCTTAAGCCACTTAACCTGAGGGTATACAGGGGCAGTACCCACGCCACCAGCCACGAAGAGATACTTTCTATTCTTAAGCTCCTCAGCGGGCATATGTACAAACTCTGAAGGGCGACCCAATGGACCAGCAAAGTCGGCAAGAGCCTCCCCTACCTCAAGGGCGCAAATCTTACGTGTCGACATACCGATGGTCTGGGTAACGATGGTTACTGTGCCAGCCTCAACATCGTAGTCGGCAATGGTGAGTGGAATACGCTCGCCACCCTCGCTAACACGCACGATAACAAACTGTCCTGGCTGGGCAGCACGTGCAACACGCTCAGCTGCAATCTTCATCTCAAAGATATTCTCCGACAGCTGGCGTTTCTCTACAATCTTAAACATCCTTAGTAGTTTTTGTTAGTTATTTGTTTTGTTCATTTGTGTCCGTTACTACCGCCGTTAGGCGTATCACCTGAAGCGGTGTCATTGGGTCGTTGGTAACGATACGAAGGCGGGAGATAAAGTTCCCCGCAGCGGCAATCTTTCGTGGGCGCAGTCTCAGTTTAAGCCTCAGACTCTTGCCCTCAGCCACTCGTTTACCACCACGCAGGCTGCACTTTACAGCATCACTCTCACACTCCACACTGCGCACATATAGCGGTGCGCCACCCTCGTTCCTAAGTTCAAAGCTTTGTGTTATGCACGATGAAGTGTGATTTACATCCCCAAATTTAATATTTTTTTTCGAATAAACAGCACGTGGCGACAAAATATCATCTACACAGTCGAAATTATCCACCGCAACACCATACGACGTTACCATCAGTAGTGAGCGTTCGCCACCAATCTCAACCCACAGTCTATCATCAAGTTGACCATAGCATCTACTATCTAAAGGTAGCGAGTAACGGAAGGTTATGTCGCCTGTGGTGTGTGGCTCAATGGTCGTGGGATGCTCAATGCTAAGTACCCCCGACTCGAGGCTTGGCACAAAGCGTAGCGTAAGACTATTATCCGAAGTGTTGATATAGGCAATCTGCATGGTGTACTCCTTGCCATGCTCAATATACGAGAACGAGGCAAAGGTAGTATCAAGACGCAGACCACCACCCATATGGTAGGGATATATCTCCTCAGGGGTGCGCTCACGAGGTATCACACGCCCCGTAAGTGTCAGCTCAATAGGAATATCGCTATCCGACACCACAACGAAGAGCGTACGCTCAAAGCGACCAGGGCGGTTTTTAGGGTCGAACATAACCTCGAAACTGAGACTCTCGCCCGGAGCAAGCGTTGCAGCACGCTGGTGTGTAGATGTGCAGTCGCACGTAGAGACTATCTCCTTGATTGTCACGCTATCTGCCCCCTCGTTTACGGCCGTAAAGCTACGGCTCACCACGCCATCCGTCTCATTGATATGGCCAAAGTCAGCCGTAAGACTATCAAAGCGCACAGCACTACCCTGCTGCGCCCAGAGTGCTAAAGAGTACATAAGCGCAACAACCAATAAGGCTATATGTCGGAAACGGAACATCTATAGTGCAAATATACAATATTTCTTCTTCATCTGCAAGCTACCTACGCTCAAGACAGGTGACCACACCGACAACAAGTAACGTGAGCAGCTCCGCAACGGGCATAGCGAGCCATATTCCAGGCACTCCCCACAACTGTGGAAGGAGTATAAATGCCGGTATGATAAAGAGCATGCCACGCAACGCAACATATATCATCGCACGACCGATGCGCTCGATACTTTGATAGTAGCCGATGATAGCCACATTGAGGATAAAGAATACTATGCCCATAGCAAAATATGGGAAACCCTCGATGGCAATCTCTCCGGCACGACTGCCCGCATCAACAAACAGAGCTACCAAAGGCTCAGGAAGCAGCGTGAAGAGTAGTGCCATGATAACACCTACAACAGTAGAGGTGGCAAGCAGCAGACCTCTGGCACGACTGACATTCGCCCAGCGTTGTGCGCCATAGTTATAGCTGATGATAGGTTGTGCCGACTGCGCTATGGAGTTACCCACCGAGAAGAAGAAGGGCATATAGTAGCACGCAATGCCGAAAGCACCTACGCCATCATCGCCAAGATAGCGCATGAAGACAAGGTTACCCACAAAGATAAGCGTTGCCAGCGACAGCTCGCCAAGCAACGAGGATAGGCCTATGCGACACTGATACCCCACATTACGCAGCGTGAGTAATAGACTCTTTAAGCTACGCTTAGGGAGCAACAGCCTAAGACTATCGGCACGCCAGATTAGATACCATAGCGACATCACACCGCCGAGCGTCATACATAGAGAGGTAGCCACCGACGCACCCTTGACACCCATATCGAGCGGAAATACACACACCCAATCAAGTATTGCGTTAAGCACCGCAGGGATAATATTGCACCACATAGCATAGCGTGGCGCACCATCCAAGCGAATAACAAAGAGACCTATCATGCCAAACATCTCGAACACAAAGCCCGGCATCAGCCACAACATATAATCTATGACGTGCGGCAGCAGCGTGGGCGAAGCACCAAGCAGAAGTGCTGTTTGGCGGGGAAATATCAATATCAGCGAGCCTATAAGTGCTACCACAAATGCCGAGACAAGCATCGCCTGTGTGACATTGAGGCGTGCTACTTTGAGTTTACCCTGCGACAGATGTATCGAGGCTACTACCGAGCTACCTGCACCCACCATCAGCGCAATGCCCGACATGATAAGATATATCGGCACAACGATATTTACGGCAGCAACACCTATAGCGCCCACACCATGACCCACGATAACGCCATCGATAACCGTCATCGCCGACATTGCCAACGTACCCAAGAGTGTGGGTACAAGCATTTTACGGAATAGGCGGCCTATATCGTTGCTCTCAAAATCTATCGCATCACGCTTCATAACCGAGTATATATTAACATTTTAACAAAACTATTCACCAACTTACAGGGCAAAGATACGAACAATTAAGGTATAGATATCAAAGTTTTTCGATAAAAATTCGTATCTTTGGCATCATAACGATGCTACGACTTCCACAACCTTATGCATTGAAGTGACTTTTACGTGGTGGAAAGTCAATACTTTTTATTACCTTTGTGGGATAGTATATATATACGAACAATGCTACTACACGACAAACTAAAAACTTTTGACGTAGTTTTGGCCTCTGCATCGCCAAGACGACGTGAGCTGCTACGTGCCGCAGGCATCGACTACCGATTAGCTGCAAAGTTTGAGTGCGACGAGGAGTACCCCGCAACGCTTCCGGCAGAGGAGGTAGCACCCTACCTCTCGGCACTCAAGAGCCATGCCTACACCGAGCCACTCAAACATAATGAGCTACTCATTACGGCCGACACCGTCGTAGTTCTTGGTGGCGAGGTACTCGGCAAGCCATGCGACGAGCAGGAGGCACGCACAATACTCTCTCGCCTCTCAGGCTCGGAGCATAGCGTGGTAACAGGCGTAACACTACGCCTCCCAAACACCGAGCGTACCTTCTCATCACGCAGCATAGTGCGCTTCGCTCCATTGACCACCGAACAGATAGACTACTACGTAGACAACTTTAAGCCTATGGACAAAGCAGGTGCCTATGGCATTCAGGAGTGGATAGGATACGTAGGCATAGAGTCTATCGAGGGGTCGTTCTACAACGTTATGGGACTACCCATACAGCGCCTATGTCGTGAGCTTGAGGCATTTATCGAGCAGCTACCATCGTGCTACATGTAACAAACTAAAACTAAATAACCTATGAAACGATTACTACTTATCGCTATGTTGCTTATAGCAACAACATTCTCGGCAGTTGCCGACAAGGGTATGTGGCTACCCTCGCTGATATCGAGCCGCATCAAGGATATGAAGTCGAAGGGCTTTAAGCTCTCAGCCGAAGATATCTACTCTATCAACAAGGCCTCGCTAAAGGATGCTGTGGTGTTGTTTGACGGAGGATGTACAGGCGAGATTGTATCTGAGAAGGGTCTGCTGCTTACCAACCACCACTGTGGCTACGACGCTATTCAGGCACTATCGAGCGTGGAGCATGACTACCTCACTGATGGTTTCTGGGCTAAGTCTATCGATGAGGAGCTACCATGCCCAGGCCTCAAGGTACATATCCTCGTACGCATGGAGGAGGTTACCGAGCGTTTAGCAGCAGGCGAAACCAAGGCAGCAATCATAGCTCAGGCCGAGGCTGAGGGTATCGGCTACAGGGCTAAGGTAGAGTCGATGTACTACGGCAACATCGCCTATCTATTTATATATCGTGAATTCTCTGACGTGCGCTTGGTGGGTACTCCGCCAACGGCTATCGGAAAGTTTGGTGCCGACAACGACAACTGGATCTGGCCACGTCACACAGGCGACTTCTCGGTATTCCGCATCTACGCAAACCAGAATAACGAGCCTGCAGAGTATAACGCACAGAACAAACCTTATAAGCCTGCACGCCACTTCAAGGTATCAACCGCAGGTGTTAAGGAGGGCGACTTCACGATGATTTACGGCTTCCCAGGCAACACTCAGGAGTATATCACTTCGGATGCCGTACGCTACATCTCAGAGCTTTCTGACCCTACGAAGATTGCTCTTCGCACCGAGCGTCTCGACATCATTGGCGCAGCACAGGCTACGTCGCCAAAGATTCGCCTTCAGTATGCTGCCAAGCATGCCAACATCGCTAATGCTTGGAAGAAGTGGCAGGGCGAGGTTAAGGGCATCAACCGCCTCGGTACCGTAGGCAAGAAGCTCGCATATGAGGCACGCTTCCGCCGTGAGAACCCCGAGAAGGCATACTTGCTCGACTCTTTGGCTACGGCATATGAGCGCAATATGGAGGGCTATTTCAACTACGAGCTTTACAGCGAGACCATTCGTGGCATAGAGCTTCAGAGAGTGGTAAACATCGCATTTGCCGATATTACTGAGGCTGAGAAGATAGCTGCTGCAGAGCTATTCTACAAGGACTTTGTGCTGGATGTCGACCGAAAGCTTGCTGTTGCAATGCTTACCGAGTATGAGGACAAGGGTACGTTTATCTCTGATGAGCTGAAGGCTCTATTTGAGGCTCATGGTGGTGCTAAGGGCTATGCTGAGTGGTTGTACGACAACACCAAGCTTGGCTCTATGGAGAGTTTCACAGTAGAGGCTGCCATGAACGACCCTATGACCGAGTTTGTTATGGCCTTGCAGCCTATCATCGAGCGCATCCGCCCATACACCTATCGCAACTTCAGCAACATCCCCGACATCGAACGTTGGTTCCGCCCATACGTAAAGGCTCTCATGGAGTGGGACACCCAGCGTGCCTTCTTCCCTGATGCCAACCTCACACTACGTGTAGCCTATGGTAAGGTTGCTGGCTATGAGTATGCCGATGGTGAGTATCACCTCCCACAGACAACCCTTGAGGGTATCATGGAGAAGGACAACCCCGAGATCTACGACTACAACATTCCACAGCGTCTTCGTGATGTATACGCAACAAAGGAGTATGGCCGTTGGGGCATTACAATGAATGGCAAGTATACCGTGCCTGTATGCTTCATCGCCACAAACCACACCACAGGAGGTAACTCAGGCTCTCCTGTACTCAATGGCAATGGCGAGCTTATCGGCATCAACTTCGACCGCACATGGCTCTCAACAATGTCGGACATCGAGTTTGATGAGACCCTCTGCCGTAATATCATCTGCGATATCCGCTACGTACTCTTCGTTATGGATAAGGTGGGTGGCGCTGGCTGGCTTATCGATGAGATGGGTCTATAACCTATACTACATTGGCAACCTTTAGTGTTAAAACCGCTGACAAACCCCAAAACAAGCACACATATGAGTATGTATGATGAACGCATTGAGCGACTCATAGAGGCAGCCCTCATAGATGGAGAACTTAACGAGAAGGAGAAGCAGATACTATTCCGCAATGCCCAGGCTGCGGGCATCGACCTCGATGAGTTTGAAATGATTCTTGAGGCACGCCTCTACAAGATTAAGAAGTCCAAAGAGGATGAGGCCAACGCCTATAACATAGCCTTAGCCAAGGCAAAGGCTGAGGCGATAACTAACGACAACAAGGCCACTACCCAGAGCGAGCCGAGCGAGTCGAAGCATGCGGCACCCAAGTCGAAAAAGTTTGGCGATATACGCAAGTGTCCTGCATGTGGAGGTATTGTGGCAGTAGGCTCAGCATCGTGTGGCGAGTGTGGATATGCCTTTACCGAAGACTCTGGCACCACAGCCATGGACAGGCTATATGCACGCCTAAGCGCCATAGACAACAAATACCTCAACATGAGTGCTGCACAGTCAGCACTCAACACCTTTAGAGGCCTTAACCCCTTAGTCGAGAAGCCTAAGGAGAAGATAAATGCAATCATGACATTCAACGTGCCAAACACACGTGCCGAGCTATTGGGACTACTCTCTGCGCTACAGCCTTTGGCTGACCCCGACGCACCGAAGAATGGTGTTAAGATGTGGAGTGCATCGGCAAACGAGATACTCGGCTATGGCTATTGGGTACTCTTTGCCAACTGCATAAACAAGGCTAAGATGAGCTTCAGCACTGATAAGACCTTTGCACCCTACTTCGAGTACTACGAGAAGCGTGCTGCAGAGCAGAAGAGAGGTGGCTTCTTCTCTATGTTTAAAAAGTAAAAAATTGAGTCAACATGGGACTTTTTGGAAATAAGAAGGGCGGAATGATGGATGTCATCCGCTGCGACCAGCCCGATTACTTGGTATGGAAATGGAGCCCCTCGGGCGAGGCTAACACAACACGACGTGAGAACACTATCCGCTGGGGCAGCTCACTGCGTGTCAAAGATGGCGAGGTAGCTGTCTTTGTATACAAGCAGAAGGATGGCACGATGCAGGACTTCATCGTAGGCCCCTACGACGACATACTCAAAACAGCCAACTTCCCCGTACTATCGAGCATCATAGGCTTAGCATATGCTGGCGACAGCCCATTTCAGGCCGAGGTATACTTCATCAACCTTGCGGGCGTTGTTCAGATTAAGTTTGGCGTGCCATATTTCGATGTCTACGACCCACGATTCCTCGACTTTGGTGTGCCTATGGCTGTGCGTGGTACGCTGACATTCAACATCGGCGACTACAAGGAGTTTATCAAGAAACACCGACTCATCGACTTTAACATCGATGAACTTACTCAGCAGCTTAGGGATGTCGTGGTAAAGCGTGTCAAGACCACTGTGACAAATGCCCCAACAGACTACCAGCTCCCTGTACTCCAGATCGAGCGACGCATAGGCGAGCTTAGCGACATCATCGAGCAGCAGATAATTGCCGACATTGCCGATGACTTTGGCGTATGCATCAAGCGCTTTGATATCGGAGCTATCGACGTGGACAAAGAGAGCGAGGGCTACTGCCAGCTTCGACACATCACCGCCGAGCAGCAGGAGCAGACCATAGCAGCCCAGACCGCCATGAATATCAAGAACCTGGAGGATACTCAGCGCCTTAATGCCATCAACCTCGAGGAGACCATGCGCATACAGCGTGAGGAGGCTCAACGCGCACAGCGTCTGCAGACCGAGAGCAACTTCTTGGGCGCACATACCCTCGACCAGCAGACCGAGGTTATGCGCACAGGTATGCAGAGCTTAGGTCAGATGACCAGCATGGGTGGTGGCGCAGGCATGAACCCCGCAGGCATGATGACAGGCATGATGATGGGTGGCGCTCTTGGTGGCCAGATGGCTGGCATGATGAACCAGATGGGTGGCACCATGCAGCAGGCGATGAGTACACCACCTCCTACGCCCGTATCACAATACTTCGTGGCAGTAAACGGCCAGCAGAGTGGCCCTTACACCATTGCACAGCTTCAGCAGTATGCCGCAGTAGGTCAGTTCACGCCACAGACGCTTGTGTGGAAACAGGGCATGGCATCGTGGGACATGGCCGCAAACATTGCAGAGCTTTCAGCGATATTTGCACCCTCTGCAATGCCTCCCGTACCCCCTGTGCCTCCAACACCTCCAACATTGTAACACTTAACACCTAAGGTATATGAACAACGACTTTAGCTCTATCGAGCGACTCTTGGAGTTTGGCATGAGCATGGCCGTAGCCCAGCAGATGATGGCTACGATGAACCATGCGATAAGCAATATGACCATCCCTGGTGCTGGCAACCCTATGCCACAGCCACAGCGTGAATACTATGTGGTTGTCGACGGCGCTCAGGCAGGCCCAATGAACGATGGCGAGCTTCAGCAGCTTGCCAACAACGGTAAGATTACGGCAGACTCTTTAGTATGGCATCGTGGTCTTACGGCATGGAAACGTGCTGGCGATGTGCCTGAGGTAATGAAATTTGTGGTATTGGCTAAGTAAACACTCCGCAACTATGAAGTGTGATATTCTTAAGACAATTATCGCCGTAGCACTTGCAGCACTCTTTGCATATGCATGCTACAGCATCTGTGACTATGAGAGCGTACGCCTACTTCTCACCATAGGCTCGTTTGTGGCCATTGGCCTACCATTGGTTATGGCTCTTGGCTTTACGTCGGAAGATGAGCGTGGCTCGGTGCTACTACGTGTGACATCGTGGGTGGTTAGTATCATCCAGATTGTATCGAACATCGTGTTTGCATTCTTCGAGTTCAGCACACCTTGGTATATCATCCTAAATGGCATGATACTCCTAATCTTTGCGCTGATCTATCGTGGCCTTTATAAGCAGCATCTGTAGTAGGTAGTGCAAAGGGCAGACCACTGTGGTCTGCCCTTTGTGTATAAATTTATATTAGAATGGATAACCAACTCCAAAGTTAAGTGCCATATTCTTCCAACGGATGTTGTGTATCCAGCGTTGGCCTTCGGGCAATCCAGGATTATGCAGCTGTAGACCGAGGTCAATACGCAGGATAACAAACGTGGCATCTATACGTAGGCCAAGACCTGTATTGAAGCCGAGCTGCTTATAGAAGTCACCCAAGCGGAATACCTCATCGCCCGTTGTAGCCTCCGACTTACGCAAGTACCACACATTTCCGGCATCCAAGAACACAGCACCATGGAAGATGCTCCACACAGGGAACCTAAACTCGAGATTTGCCTCAAGGCGCATATCGCCCACCTGTGCAGGGTATAGCGTGTTGACCATCGAACTTACGGTGCCAGGGCCTAAGGTACGAGGCACCCAGCCACGCATAGAGTTAGCACCACCGCAGTAGAACATTCTATCAAATGGTATTGAGCGGCCTCGTGAGTTACCATACGTAACACCCACACCTGCAAAGATACGGCCAGCGAGTGCCATCCTCTTACCAAGGTCGTGGGTATGGCTGAGGTTAATGTCGGCACGCACATACTGCGAGTAGCGGATACCTAAAATCTCATAATAGTCCTTGCCCGGAGCATGGTGCGAGAATAGCGCCTCAAGACCCTGAATAAGGTTACCCGAAGTCTCAAGGTTAGCACGTAGGAGTGTGCTTGTGCGGTCGAGATTATTACGCTGAGTATTATAGACATACGAAGCTGTAAGACCAGCATTGTGCTGCGACTCGAACGAGGTACGCAGATATTGGTTATCGATATCCTCCAAGAACTTTTGGTCAACGCTCTTCACGTCAATCCAGTTAATGTCTATAGGTCGTAGCACAAAGGATGAACGCTCGCCACGTCGCCATGTATATGCCCAACGTGCGGTAAAGATGTTACGACGGTAGTATGGACGGTTCTGGAAGTCGAAAGCAAGCTCAAGGCGTGTACGTGGCTGTGTGACAATATCGCCATACGACACGTTAAACGGGGTGAGGAAGCGTGGGAACGACAATCCTGCCGTAATGTTCAACTCCTGGGCGCTACGCTTGGCCACATCACGGGCATACATAAACTCAAAACCGAAACGTGCGGCGATATCGAAGGCCTCAGCACCACGAAAGACATTGTTGTTGGTATATCCGAGCGTGGCACTAAGTCCATAGAACGATGATGTCGACGAGGCCTCAACCTCCACCTTCATGCTCTGCTTAAGTGCTGGTGTACAGTAGATGTTACAATCCAAGTATCGCTCCTTGATATCAATAAACCCTGAGGCATCATCACGCTCGGCACCAAGATATGTTACGGTAGTCTCTGGTTGTGACGATAGAGCAAAACCAACCTTAGTGTTTCTAAACAGGCCGAGCGACATAAGCTCGTTGTAGGTTGCCTGCACCTCGCTTGAGCGGTAGATGCTGTTGGCCTGCAGTGGTACGGTACGACGCAATACAACATCACGCAGACGTGGCGAAGCGTTCACATCACGAATGATGCTTAGACCGCCATAAGTCGTGGTATCTATCTGTGCATCAGGCTTAAAACCTACTGTCGAGCGTAACATTGGGTCGTAGGTAGGGTATATATTTATCTTGCTGATACGATATATCGAGTGATCCTCATATACGGGTCGACCACGCTCATCATAGGTAACAAGCATTGGCGAGATTATCATGCTCACCTTGGCACGATCTTTCATGCCGAGGGTATCGACCTCGTATGTGATGTTGTTTACCGTAAAGTCGAAGTATCCACGGTTGTTCAGGTATGAGGCTATGCGGTTGCGCTCCTCATCAAGCAGTGTGATATCAAGCACATCGCCCTTGCGGATTAAGCGGTCGGCGGTATCGGCCAGGATAACAGCCTCCAACGACTTATCACGAAACTCATAGTCAAGACTCTCGATTCGCATCGCCTCACGCTGCTTGAGGCGGTATGTAAGTCTTGCCTTACGCTTGCGACTCAACGTATCCACATCGCAATCCACAGAGCTTGAGAAGTAGCCCTTGGTGAGCATATAGGTCTCAAGGTTGTCTATAGAGCGTTGTGTAAGCTCGTTGTTAAGGATTACAGGCTCCTCGCCAATCTTGCGCTTGAAATTATTCCACCAATTATCCTTCTCGGGATTTGCCTTCTCGTAGATCCACACGTAGAAGTTCATGCCTAAGAAGCGCTTATTAGGTGTTTGGCGCACACGCTTGAGCAGGTCGTCTCGCTCCTCGGTGATACGCTCCGAGCGTGGTGTCTGCTCGTCGGCCTCGACATCTACTCGTGTGAGCAGATAGCTACCCTCAGGCAGTGAACGTGTGACGTTACATGACGCAGCAGCAGCAGCCACGACAATAAACATCAACACATATTTAAGCCAACGACGCATCTGTAATATAGTAATAGTTAGTTATTTATGCTCTCCACAAAGTGCATCCAGCACTCCTGCTCCGATGTATTATGCTTCACCGAGTAGCTAAACTCTCGGCCATCAAACCTCGCACTTCCCCACCACACAAACGTGGCATTACCCTCAAGGCGTGTGGTAATCTTACTATCGCATAGCTGTGTTGTACAGTACACCTTGCCACCACGATTGCGGACATCTATCCTACATCCTGGCTCCACAAGCCTTAGTAGAGCTGCTGCCGTTGCCGAGGCTGTCATTGCCGTACCACACGAGAGCGTGATGCCTGCGCCACGCTCGTAGGTGGCAACAAATATCTGATCCGAAGCCCTACGCTCATACAGCGACACATTCACACCATGGGGGAATAGCTCACGATGCTGAATAACCTGCTGACCAAGGCTTTGTAGTAGCTCCATGTCGATATGCTCCACAGCAGCAACAATATGGGGGTTTCCGAGGTTAAGAGCTGTAAATCGCAGCTCGCCACTCAGTGGCTCAATAACCCTGCCTACGAAGCTCTCACCAGCAGTAAAGAAGCTAAAATCGTTGCTCCAGCGACGTATCGGGATATCTACCGAGAAGGCCTCAACACCCTCCGAGAGAGGTTCGCACTTGGCTATTGGATAGTCTCTACCACCTGAGCGCAACACACCACTTGATAGATAGCCACGCTCCGCTGCAAGACGTGCAACACAGCGTATGCCATTGCCACACATCTCGGCATGCGTACCATCGGGGTTGAGCATATCCATGCCATACACCCCATCGTCGTAGCGCACAACAAGCAACAGCCCATCGCTGCCAATGCCATGCTCTCTGTCACATGCCAAGCGTGCAAATGCCGACCAATCAACACTTTGCAATGTTGTATCGAGCGTAGTATCAATCATTATAAAGTCGTTGCCCGAGCCATGGCACTTAACAATCTCAAACTCTATTTGGCGATCTATCATAGGGTCTCAAACTACAATTGTGGCCACCTAAACGGTAGCATATATTCGCTCAAAGTTACAATTTTTTTCGGTGGCTGCAAAATATAATCCTCACTTTAGATATTTTTAGCTCGAGATATTGCAAAATTGCTCAATTTTTTGTAATATTGTATTACGTTAAACTTTCTTCTTTTAGGGCATATGGTTGAGAAGTTTATAATGGCAGGGCAAACCCCTATTCACGTGGCGGATAGCGAGCGTGGCCAGAAGTGTGTGGTGCTACTACATGGATACCTCGAGTCGATGATCGTATGGGATGAGTTCATTCCACTGCTCACTCCCCATCTCAGGGTAGTAACACTCGACCTGCCAGGTCATGGCATCTCGGTAATCAATGGCGAGGTACACACCATGGAGTATCTTGCTGAGTGCGTGGGCGAAACAATGGCAGCTCTCGGCATTGAGCGCTACTCTGTCGTAGGTCACTCTATGGGTGGCTATGTGGCTCTTGCCATGCTGGATAAGTATAGCGACAGGCTCGACTCTGTAACGCTGCTAAGCTCGATTACTGATCGTGACTCTGATGAGAAGTGCGACCGTCGCCGTCGTGAGATAGAGCTTGTCAAGGCTGGCAAGAAGAGCATGATGGCTCGCCTTGTGCCACACGCAGGCTTTGCACCGCAGAACGTCAAGCGACTAAGGGATCGTGTCGAGGATATGGAGGAACTTATAGTCATCACTGAGGATGAGGGTGTTATAGCCATTCTCGGAGGCATGATTGAGCGTAAGAATCGTGATGAGCAGCTACGCAACAGCGCAGTACGACATATGTTTATCTTTGGTCGCCACGACTACTATATCCCTAACGAGGTTGCTGAGGAGCTTGAGCGTACACACCCCGAGGCACGCACAACGTGGCTTGAGGAGTCTGGCCACATGGGCTTTATCGAGGAGCCTGAGAAGTGCGCCCAGGCAATCATAGATTTTGTGCTGGGATAGCAATTTGGGAGTTTAGTGAGGATAGAGAATTTAGTGTTGTTAGGGAGGTTAGCATTAATCTCCCTAATCTCTTTAAACGCCCTAAATTCTCCTTCCGTATAACGACAAAACTCATCTTTAAATCCACTATAAAAAAAGAGGTGCTGACCAACATAGCCAGCACCTCAAGTTATAAAGTATCAAGTACTAAGATAGTGTCATCTCAGACTTTAGGCCGACAACCAAGTCATCGTAGTCACGAAGACCTGTACCACCAGGGATAAGGTTACCTGTGATGACATTCTCCTTGAGGTTAACAAGGTCATCCGACTTGGCCTGGATAGCCGCCTCGTTAAGAACCTTTGTTGTCTCCTGGAACGATGCAGCCGAGATGAAGCTCGATGTCTGCAATGCCGCACGTGTGATACCCTGAAGTACCTGGTTAGAGGTTGCTGGAACGATAGGACGTACCTCAACAAGTGCCAAGTCACGACGCTTCAAGGCTGAGTTCTCATCACGAAGCTTACGCATTGAGATAATCTGGCCTGGCTGAACATTCTGCGAGTCGCCAGCAGCGGTAACAACAACCTTATCGTAAAGCTCGTCGTTAACATCCATGAACTCCCACTTATCTACAACCTGATCCTCGAAGAAGCGGGTATCACCTGGATCCTCAATCTTAACCTTCGACATCATCTGGCGTACGATAACCTCAAAGTGCTTGTCGTTGATCTTCACACCCTGCATACGGTAAACCTCCTGAACCTCGTTCACGATATACTCCTGAACCTTGGTAGGGCCGAGAATGCGGAGGATGTCACTTGGAGTGATAGCACCATCTGAAAGTGGCATACCGGCACGTACGTAGTCGTTCTCCTGAACAATAATCTGACGTGACATAGGCACAAGATACTTCTTGATATCGCCATCCTTCGATGTGATGATAATCTCACGATTACCACGCTTGATCTTACCAAATGTTACCTCACCATCAATCTCAGATACGATTGCTGGGTTAGATGGGTTACGAGCCTCAAACAACTCAGTAACACGTGGAAGACCACCGGTGATATCGCCACCTGTCTTACCTACAGCACGTGGAATCTTGACAAGGATATCGCCAGCGTGAATCTTAGCCTTATCCTTAACCATGATATGTGCGCTTACAGGCAAGTTGTATGACTTAACCTCATCGCCATTCTTATCTGCAATCTTGATGACAGGACTCTTGGTCTTGTCCCTTGGCTCGATAACAACACGCTCAGAAAGACCTGTCTGCTCATCACGTTCCTCACGATAGGTAACACCCTCGATGATACTGTCGTAGACAATCTGACCCTCAGTCTCAGCAATGATTACTGCGTTATATGGATCCCACTCGCAGATCATATCGCCCTTCTTAACCTCTGCGCCATCCTTCATGAAGATGGTTGAGCCGTAAGGAAGTGCGTGGGTGTAGAGTGTAATCTCGGTATGTGGATCTACAATACGGAACTCCGACTGACGTGATACCACGATGTCGATAGCCTCACCTGCAGTGTTCTTACCCTTGATTGTGCGCAAGTCATCAATCTCGAGGCGACCCTCATACTTAGATACAACATTGGTCTCAACAGAAGAGCCACCCGCAACACCACCGACGTGGAACGTACGAAGTGTAAGCTGAGTACCAGGCTCACCGATAGACTGTGCTGCGATAACACCTACAACCTCACCCTTCTGCACCATGCGGGCAGTGGCAAGGTTACGGCCGTAACACTTAGCACAGACACCACGACGTGCCTCGCAAGTGAGTACCGAGCGAATCTCTACTGACTCAATTGGCGACTTGTCGATAGCCTCAGCAATCTCCTCAGTAATCTCCTCACCAGCAGCGCAGAGAACCTCGCCTGTGGTTGGGTTGATAACATCGTTGAGTGCTGTACGGCCAAGGATGCGATCGTAGAGTGTCTGAACAACATCATCGTTACGCTTGATAGCCGTAGCTGTCAAACCACGCAATGTGCCACAATCCTCCTCGTTGATGATAACATCCTGAGCAACGTCAACCAAACGACGTGTAAGGTAACCTGCATCCGCAGTCTTAAGAGCGGTATCCGCCAAACCCTTACGCGCACCATGCGTAGAGATAAAGTACTCAAGCACCGAAAGACCCTCCTTAAAGTTAGACAAGATAGGGTTCTCGATAACCTGCTGACCACCCTCAACACCTGACTTCTGAGGTTTAGCCATAAGACCACGCATACCAGAGAGCTGACGAATCTGCTCCTTAGAACCTCGCGCACCTGAGTCAAGCATCATGTATACAGGGTTGAAACCATCCTGATCGCTCTTTAGGGTGGTGATTACGTGGTTAGTAAGCTTATTGTTGATGTTGGTCCAAATATCTACGATCTGGTTATAACGCTCGTTGTTGGTGATAAGACCCATGTTATAGTCGTCGATAACGGCATCGGCAGCGGCATAACCCTCATCGATAAGCTGCTGCTTGATCTCTGGGATAACCACAGCGTCGAGGTTAAACGACAGACCACCCTGGAATGCCATGCGGTAACCCATGTTCTTGATATCATCCAAGAACTTAGCAACCTTATCGGCACCCGCCTTCTTCATCACTACTGCGATGATATCACGTAACGAACGCTTGGTAAGTACCTCGTTGATATAACCTACCTCTGCAGGTACGTTCTGATTGAACAAGATACGACCGATGGTAGTCTCCTTCATAACAAATACCTCGTTGCCATTCTCATCAAGGTCGCGCACACGACACTGTACTACGGCGTGAAGCGCTGCACGCTTCTCGTTGTAGGCAATGATAGCCTCCTCAGGGCCGTAGAACTTGAGGCCTGTACCCAAAACTCCTGGACGGGGCTTTGTGATGTAGTAGAGACCCAAGACCATATCCTGCGAAGGTACGGTGATAGGCGCACCATTGGCAGGGTTGAGGACGTTGTGCGAACCGAGCATAAGAATCTGAGCCTCAAGGATTGCGGCATTGCCAAGTGGCAAGTGTACCGCCATCTGGTCACCATCGAAGTCGGCGTTAAACGCTGTACATGACAGTGGGTGAAGCTGCATTGCCTTACCCTCGATGAGCTTAGGCTGGAAGGCCTGGATACCCAAACGGTGAAGGGTTGGGGCTCGGTTCATCAACACAGGGTGACCCTTGATGACATTCTCCAAGATACCCCAGATAACAGGATCCTTGCGGTCGATTATCTTCTTTGCCGACTTAACGGTCTTAACAATACCACGCTCGATGAGCTTACGGATGACAAATGGCTTGTAAAGCTCAGCTGCCATATCCTTAGGAATACCCATCTCGTGCATCTTAAGCTCTGGGCCTACGACGATTACTGAACGTGCCGAGTAGTCAACACGCTTACCAAGCAAGTTCTGACGGAAACGACCCTGCTTACCCTTCAATGAGTCAGAGAGCGACTTCAAAGGACGGTTAGACTCGTTCTTTACGGCATTGCTCTTACGTGAGTTGTCGAACAATGAGTCGACAGCCTCCTGCAACATACGCTTCTCGTTACGTAGGATGACCTCAGGAGCCTTAATCTCGATAAGACGCTTGAGACGGTTGTTACGAATGATCACACGACGATACAAGTCGTTGAGATCCGACGTAGCAAAACGACCACCATCCAGCGGCACCAAAGGACGTAGCTCTGGTGGAATCACAGGAATATCGGTAAGCACCATCCACTCAGGGCGGTTCTTGCCATTAGATGCACGGAACGACTCGATGACGTTCAAACACTTGAGAGCCTCAGTCTTACGCTGCTGTGATGTCTCCTTAGAGGCACGATCACGCAACGAGTATGACATGGTGTCGAGGTCTACCTGCTTGAGGAGTGTGAGGATAGCCTCACCACCCATCTCAGCTACAAACTTGTCAGGGTCATCGTTGTCGAGAGCCTGGTTGCCCTTTGGAAGTGCATCGATGATGTCGAGATACTCCTTCTCTGAGAGTGTCTGAAGACGCTCAATGCCCTGCTCCTTAGCAGCACCGGCGTTGATAACCACGTAGCGCTCATAATAGATGATAGACTCGAGCTTCTTTGATGGAATACCGAGTAGGTAACCAATCTTTGATGGCAACGAGCGGAAGTACCAGATATGCACAACGGGTACAACCAACGAGATGTGACCCATGCGCTCACGACGCACCTTCTTCTCAGTAACCTCTACACCGCAACGGTCGCAGACGATACCCTTATAGCGAATACGCTTATACTTACCGCAGTGGCACTCATAGTCCTTCACAGGGCCGAAGATACGCTCACAGAACAAGCCATCACGCTCAGGCTTGTAGGTGCGGTAGTTGATGGTCTCGGGTTTAAGCACCTCACCACTCGACTGGGCGCGAATCTCCTCAGGAGAGGCAAGACCAATCGAGATACGGCTGAAGCTGCTCATCTTATTATTATCTCTGTTAAATGACATAATGTCCAAAGTTTTAAATCCGCATTAAATCGTTACTCAAGCTTTACTGAGAGTGCCAAACCACGCAACTCGTGCATAAGCACGTTCATTGCCTCAGGAACACCTGGACGTGGTAGGTTATCACCCTTAACGATAGCCTCGTAGGCCTTAGCACGACCTACAACATCGTCCGACTTGATGGTGAGGATCTCCTGAAGGATGTTGGCTGCACCAAAGCCCTCCAAAGCCCAAACCTCCATCTCACCAAATCGCTGACCACCAAACTGTGCCTTACCACCAAGTGGCTGCTGTGTGATGAGTGAGTATGGACCAA
>JAZNQJ010000236.1:0-2765 GCA_045590115.1 Alistipes sp.
GGGTGCCAAGACCGCACATATAGGCTCGGCACTAATGCCCGAGATGGTGTGGGTAGCCCTCGACTCGATGACAGGGTTAACCGCCGAGCGACTCTATGCACTCAATGGGCGAGATGTTATACTCTTCCCCGACGAGGGTCGTGGCTACGAGGAGTGGACCCGCCGCATCGACCCTATAGCCCGCAGCGTAGGCTTCCGCTACTCGGTATCGGACTTTATCCAGCGCAACATCCCAAACTCAGGCGGCGATATTGCCGACCTGCTAATGGCTACTTCACCCTAATTTTTTGACCTATCTGAATCTTCGTGGGGTCGACATTAGGGTTTAGCTCCTGGATGCGCTTGGATGTGGTGTTATACTTTACGGCGAGGCTACTAAACATGTCGCCCTCCTTGATTGTATGGTAGACGGCCGACTGCGTTGTCTTGGTCGATGTCTTAGTCACAGATGTAGAGGGCTTTGCGGCTGCCTGCGCCTTTTCACGTGCTGCCTGCTGCTCGGTAAGCTCCTCATCGTTGAAGTCCTGCTCGTAGCGTGAGTTAATGCTGAAGTGGCGACGCTTAAGTAGCAGGTCGGCCTGGCGTAGCTCGCCTGTCTTAAAGTCGAAGAGACGTTCAGGGTCGAACGACTGACCACGATAGCGAGCCTCGAAGTGTAGGTGTGGCCCTGAG
This sequence comes from Alistipes sp., assembly GCA_045590115.1. GTDB lineage: Bacteria > Bacteroidota > Bacteroidia > Bacteroidales > Rikenellaceae > Alistipes. Next base: position 673 of record JAZNQJ010000236.1, read on the forward strand.
CTGCGACCTGTGCTACCACCCTTGCCTATCTGCTGTCCCGCAACAACCCACTCGCCAGCCTGAACATCACGCTCCGAGAGGTGGGCATAGTAGGTCTCAAGGCCATTATGGTGGCGTATGATGACCAGGTTGCCATAGCCGCTCGATGAGAAGTTGGAGTAGCGCACCTTGCCGTCAAAGGCGGCATATACCGAGTCGCCCGTCTTTAGCGGTAGGTCGACACCCTGGTGGCCACGACCACCACGTGGGCCATACTTTGAACTCATCCAACCCTTGTAGGGGTAGTGGCTGCCCGAGAGCGAGTCGATAAGCTGAATGGGGATAGACTCAGGGAGCTTATCTACGGTAACGCCATAGTAGACATGGGTAACGGAGGTGTTCCAATTCTCCGAGAATATCTTCTCATCCTTAGTCGACGGCTTAGTACGCACATAACGCCAAGTGTTATCGTTGAACAGCACTATCTGCAACTCCTCGTGTGTGGTAGGCAGAGTGTCAATAGGCGACACTAGGCCAAGTGTACGCACCGACGCAATGGGCGTATGACGCTTCTTAGGCAGGCTATCCACCTTTGCGGGCAGACTATCTATCTTTGCGGGTAGACTATCCACCTTTGCCGCCACCGCCGTAGTATCAGCCTGCTGAGCCGATGCCGAGCCAAGCACGCAGAGCATAGCGACAAGGGTCAAAAATCCAAATCTCTTCATATATCTGGCTATTTACTCATTCTCCTTAATCATCTGGGCAGCAAGCTCCAGCTGACGATAGAAATCCTCGCCAAAGGCACGTATTATAGGCTCTCTAAGACCCTTATACACAGCCACACCGAGCCTGCGACCACACTCCTCGGCAGAGCGACACACCGCCCAGCGATGATAGTTAAGACCAAAAGAGCCATTGCGGAATCGCTTAACACGAATGGGATAGAGATGACAAGATATGGGCTTAAGAAACGAACACTTACCCTCACGATAGGCACGCTCGATAGCGCAAAACGTAATGCCATCCTCCTCAAAGGCGTAGGCACACGCAGCATTATCCACCAACGGCGTGGTATAGTCGCCATCGACATCCACAACCATAAAGCCCTGCTCCTCCACCGCCTGGCGACCCTCCTCAGTCATATAGGGAGCGTAGTTCTCCCACTCCTCCTCCAGCAGGTCGACCTCGTCAATATCGAGAGGTGCGCCTGAGTCGCCCTCGACACAACATATACCCTTACACTTAGCAAGGTCACAGGCAAAGCCCTCACGCAGGATGTCAACGCTGACAATCTTATCATCAATCTCAATCATACCAAGCTCGGTTTATGGGTTATATATATCCTTATATCGGAACGATAGTATCTCATAGACCATGTCGTGCAGCTGCTGCGCCTCCTCGTTATCGGGGTTAATGCTCTTGGCACGATTAAAGTCGTTAATGGCCTTACCCCACTCGTTATGCTGGAAGTAGCACTTGCCACGCTCGACATAGAGCATATCACGCTCGTCGCCACCCTCAATCATCGCCGTAAGACGCACAATACGCCCTGCGGGTGTCCACAGCTGATTCTTAACGATATAGTCGGCAACCGACGCTGCAACCATCTGGGAGATATCCTCGCTACGCTCAGCCCTCTCACGCACCTCGGTAGAGGAGTAGTCCACATATGGAGCATCCTCGAGAATAGTCACTCGGTCGGCAAACTGCTCTACCGTATAGCCCTTACGTGGGTAGACATATATCTTATACTCATTAAGTATGCGCTCATAGTCACGCCACTCGTTAAATCGTGACCATATGTCGCTACCCGTAATTATGGCAAACTCCATATCGTCGCCACACGTGTCACGTAGGTAGTCGAGGGTCTTGATTGTATACGAGGGCCTCTCAAGGACAAACTCCACCACCGAGGGCTTAATCTGCTCAGGATAGCGTGATGCACGACATGCCAGCTCGGCCATCTCATAACGGGTGTACTCGGGAGTCTGCAACATATCTGCCTTATGGGGATTCTGGGGCGATATAATCAGCGCAACCTCATCGCACAAATTCTTATCCAACGCATATTCGGCAAGTGCTATATGACCATTATGCACAGGGTCGAACGA
>JAZNQJ010000237.1:0-10697 GCA_045590115.1 Alistipes sp.
ATAGAGACCTGTAATGCATAATATCACCGAAAGTATAGCCCACAAGCAATGCCTGATTGACAAACCCCAGCTCTGCACAACATTAGTAATATCTCTAAATAGCGAGAATTGGTAGAAGTCCCATTGACTATGGCAAAAGTCAAACAGCCACACAACCAATCCAGCGCTTAATATCGCCGCAATTATACGGAATATTAAATTCTGCATGCGTTACGCCTATTTGTTGATTTTGAGTTCATATCTATACAGGTTCCAATCTGACTCGGCACTCATAATTGCTGTCGCATAATCACGAGTTACAAAACGCTCAAAATTACCAGGCAACACCTTATATAGATCATGCAATATAGTCGCTCCAATATTGTCGATAGCTAAGCCTTTGAGGGACGCACATATGATGGCACCCATAAAGAAAAATGCACTCACATTTTGGTGAGAACAACTGCTACCATACTTTACAAACGCTATAGCATCTATTATGCGCTTTAAAGAGGCTCTATGAGTTAACTCATCGCCGGCAAAGGATAGCAAATTTACGATGGCTGCGATGTCGCGGATGTCCAACACTTCAGAATCAAAGAAAAGCTGGTTAACCTTTGAGTCGATACTTATTAAACGACTTAAATACTCCGCATATGCAGTATCACTGTCAAGAAGTTTTTCCAGTGACTCAGATAGCTGATGTAGACTCTCTCCATACATTCTTGCATAGATCTCCAACTCTGCTTTGCATTCGACATCTTGAGACTTCATTAATTGCAATAATTTATCTCCATCTATCTGTGAGATAGTAGCATATAAGAGCGTGCCAGATGAATATAGGCGATTTAAGCTCTTGGCTAAATCACGCCAATATGGGACGTTACTACTGAACAACTCCTGATTGTCCTTAACATAATCACCAACTCGGGCATTGTTGATTACATTACAAACGTCCACATCACAATTAATATTAATCTTGACCTTGTTTGAGGTAGCATCCAACTCTACTTGATGTATAGAATCTCTCCCCTCAATTACAACATCATACTTGACGTAAGGTAACATTTCTACCGATCTATCATATAGTGGCTCTTTTTCGCTGTAGATCTCAACAAGCCCCGATTCTGTATGGGCAAGAATTTTTACCTGTACCGGTATATTTGTTGACACCAATACCATCTTTTGGCGGAACTTGGTAAAGATGTCGTTGACGACCCCATCCTTCAATGGATTGCCGAGATGTCTAATAAGCAGCAAGCATAAACCTACGTAGCTATGCAATAGGAATTGGAGTGTTGGGAGCCAATTTATTCGCTCAATAGGGACATCCGCTTTATGAGCTAGCGAATTACGTATACTCTTTGCCATATTGAGAATGTTCCTATAGAAGCCATCTTTATTACCAAAAAGAAGGCACATACTGTTGATCCAATCTTCATATACGGGCTGCCTACCCTCAACCTGAGGTTCTGGCAAACCAAATGACCTTGCTAACGTAATACATATTTGATCGCCCAACAACGATTCCTGCCTAAATGACATGTAATCTTCATCGTTGCCAGATGTCTGCGTAGCAGTGGCAACAAGGTTTTTGATATGATCATCAGTTTGATCATCCACATAATCCTTGAAGATAAAGAAAAAGAGATCTATAGCCTCTAATAACTCTCCATCGCTATAGCCCTTTTCAGGATTGAAAAAGCATGGCTTCGGGTCACCCTTCTTAGCTACACACTTACCCTTATCATTGAACTGATCCTCTGTGTATCTATTGGGTAATAATGAGCTTAAAAAATTATACTTATCTGCGGGATTTGTAAATGATACTCCATTTGCAAACGCTCTAAAATCGTGAAACAACTTGACATACTGACGCTTTGCTTTTAGTAGATTGAAATTCTGTGACATAGTTATATGGTTTTAGGTTATTGATTTTATTGTTAATATTATATCAGCACGAAATTGATTGGTTACACTCCGACCTTTCACGTGCTTTCCTAACGTCTCTGTTTCGACTTACGGCTTGATTTATTTGTAGATTTAGTAATATTCTTCTTTGTCGCCACAGGTAGAGGCTTAGAGTCTACCGATGTGGAACTTAGCGACAGGTCGCTATACGTGTTATTGTACTTGTTGTTCAACCTAATAAATAGCTTAGGCTGGTTCTTGAAAGCTATATTGGTTATCTTAACACGTTTCGATGATATGCCCTGCTGCGCAAATAGAGTCTTGATATCCTCAGCCACCTTACAATCCAATGGTTTATCATAGTTATATGCCACGCATACATCGATATTAGCATCGTTCTTGATTGCTTGACACAGACCAATAAGCTTTGACATCTCTGCCTCACGCATCTTTGGCGAACGCTTTAGATTATTGAGATAGATGTAGTCGCAATAGTAGTAGTTACTGAATAGCTCAAAGGCCGGAGGATTATCTCTCTTAAGACTTAGCCTGCCATCAAACTGATATTCTCTATTGGTGTTGACCTTAGACGCATTCATTTTATCGAGCTTATCATCAAGTTTTTGAACAAACGAGGAGTTATGAAAGCCAGGGAATAGGCATATCAGAAGATTTGGGCATTTACCTGATTCCTGCAACAACTTGCTAATTTCCTCAGTACGTTTGTGCATCCTCTCAGCCGTATTGCTATACTTGCTACTATATCGCATCTCATTGGCAATATCGGCTCTCTCAAGATGCAGATGCGCACGCTCAACTTCTGCCATAGAGCATATCTGCTCGTATGTAGCCTTGTCGAACGACTCACCAAAGTAACCCATGGCTGAAGTCGTTGTAAAGGCCATTACTATCAAAGACGCAATAACACTCACCATGGTATAAAGTGATAGTTTGACACTCGTGAACAATAGCTTGAAAAAGCTGAGAGCCATGAGTCCAAACTCGCCAAGAACTGCTGCAGCGCGATATGTAGTGTCCAAGATAGAGTTTATCTCATAGCTTATTTGTGCAACAGCAACAACCGACCATGACCATACATGATCGATAAAGGTCTCTTCCCTTTTGAGATTAAAGAACATAACAAGCATCTTAAGCACATCAACAATGTAGCCACCAATGCCTCCGGAATAACGTACTATTGCACCAGCATGTAGAGCATCATTGCGTGCGTTATAAACATGTTTACGAAAACTTTCTTCTATTATTTTCTCTGACTCAACAAACTCCAAATAGTATCGAAATAGGCTCGCTCCTTTGGGCTTATAAATCTTTTTCGCCTTGCTCGCCGAATTAATATCGTCTCTTAGGCTATCAGACACAGGCGAACTCTGTTTCGAGAGATAGAAATCGTTGAATTTTTTCACTTTGCCATCATGCTTGATAATAGCCACCAACGTAGGCTCAATGCTCGTTGTAAGGCTGAAGTAGGCTTTAGACAAATATGATGAATCTGATAATGCCAAGTTAAGGGTACGCAACATCTCATAGGTAGACTCTCCCAAAGGTTTTGATTCTACCATAAAGCATAGAAAGCTGTATATAGCCCTTCTCTTTATGCCAATTGATTGGAGTTTATCTATTAGATGCCTCATAATCTTTTACCTGCTTTTCGATATCGTTAATCTTGGTTAGCTCTTCCTGCAATTGCTTTACATGGCCCTCAGTCAGGCTCTTGGTAAGTATCTTGTCGTATAGCTCTATTCGCTTACTCTCTGGTACAGTGCTGAAATTTACTGATGGGACACCCACTATCAGATAGGAGTAACAGAAGATCAACACAAATGATACTCCCGCAGCTATGGATACATACCTTAAATTCAGCAAATTACCTATAGCCTTTCTCAACCAATCCATTCCACGAGAGATATTGCTTAGTACCTTGCCTGAGGCAAATATCGTATGGCACCACTCTAAGAGTGTCTGCCTTTGTTTTTTTTGTGACTTACATACTTGCAGGTGCCTGGCATATATTTCAAGAGCAGTAGAGAGTATATACTTTATAAATTGATCGCACTTTTTAGACTCTATATCTTTTGTTTGTCCCTCATGTGCAACATCGTTGCGCCAATCAATAGCATAGTTACAACACGTCTCATTATTTGAATAGTGATTATCAATAATTCTCATCAACATATTGAACTGCTGTCCTGAGCCACACAACTTCTTGATCTCCGTGAACTTAAACTCAGTAGTATCGAATAATACCGATGCGATGACTGCTGCAAGATCTGATGAGTCTTTAGTCAGAAGATCATAGAGTCCATCATATTTAAGCGTTCTATTAGCCTCGCCCAACGCTATTGCAATCTCAAGATAATAGGCTAAAGATTTTTGTGCTATTTTAATTGGCTCATATCCTCGCATGTAGGACGACGTAGTGCCACAACTAAGACCCAACGTATCTCGAATCTCTTTACGCAGATCTACGAGCGATTGTGATAACACCCTGGATTCATTTCTATTAAGCAAGAATAGTAACATGCTCTCAAGCTGGATTAAAAGCAGAGTGAGATCCAACGTTCTTCGACCCTTAGGTGTAGAGCATGAACATAGCAAGTCGTACCATTGTTCTGCAAATCTATTATAGTCCCTATATTTATTAATATACTCTATGAAGCCTTTGAATAGGGGTATATAGGTAGAATTATCAAATTCATAGGCCTGGCATATCAACCAGGGATTTACTCTTTTCATATTTTATTGGTGATGTGTAGGTTTCTTCTTTTTGCAAAGATATAATAATTAATTACATGGCATACGGGATTTTAAAAAAATCTTTTTTCAACACGTGAAAATATGAATTATCCACTACCGAGCTATAACAATTATACGGAGCAAAAAGATGGGCTATGAAAATCATTAGCCCACCTCTCTGATATCATGCCACCTAAGGCATATTAGAACACATTAGATAGTTGTGGCGACAATTATCTAATTAGAAGAGCTCAGTGTAATGCTCATCTTCATCCACATAGTAGGTCACCGTTCCAGACCCACTACATTTCGTACAGATATGATCTAGTTTTGCTCCTCCACATCGGTCGCAAGGGACCGTTTCAAGTCTACCCATAGTGATTGAGTTTTAGCGGTTAATAATTGGTTTGTCGATGCAAAGATAGAGCATACAAAACGCCTATTTAAGAAATTTTAAAAGATTCTTTTATGGGCAGCATATAACATATTGATATTCTGCACATTATACACTAAAAATAAATAACATAAAATCTATCTACACTCTAACTTGGTAAAATGTATTCTCTATCATTTGTCACCACACACCTTTTCTCAAAAAAATTATTTTATAAGCTAATTGCTACTACATGGTGGTAATACATATATAATATTATAACACGTATACCCCCCCAAAAAAAAAGAATGTTTTAAATTTTCGTAAATATACAAACCTACACCTGTAACTTTGCACCGAACAAAAAGGAACGACCATGAGCGAGACAAAGAAGTCACAGGGTAACGACCTTGAGAATATCTTCAAGGAGTTTGACCTACTATATCACAGCGAAGATAACCAGAAGAACAAGAGGTGTAAGGTAAATATTACCGGTGCTACACTTTGCGACAACGAATTGAACATAGGCGCAACAAAACTTATTGACCGCCATGTATTTAATCACACTGAAGGTAAATTTATCTGCCTACAGTTGGAGTGTCTGCCTTCTGCCAAGGAGTTTATCAAAGCATGGGACATGGAGCATCATATATATATGCTAAATGGTATAGAGGCTAATCCTAATATCTTCCAATGCAGTATTAGTGAGTCTACTTTTAGTCGCAACACTTGCTTCTTGAAGATACGCTCGTCAAGAGATATGTTTTCTTTCGTGGATAAGCAACTCCTACTCTCAATAACTGCAGGCCAACGTGATACGTTTAAGGCTCCGCCTTATGAGATAAAGATTGTAAACATGCCTATCTCGTCACGCAACTTTGTTGGCGTCAAATATGGCTTTACAAGCTCTAAAGACAACCACGAACAGGAGCATATATCCTTCATGACGGGTGCCCACAATATCATATCGCTTAGCTTTTCATGCGACAACCTCTGGAGACATGGTTTTAAGAGTGTTGCCGATAGCTTAGAGTATGAGATTGTACTGACGCACCCACAAACCAACGACATCCTACATCACACTATTGGCAAGCTTGAGCCTACTGAGGATGGCAACCACATGGTAGGTGGCACCAACTTTAACAATGCCTCCAAACTCAAAGAGGGCAAGTACAAGTGTGTCGTGAGATTCCTGGGAGTCACTCAGTTTACCACCGAGCTGGATATTAGCACAGATAGGATAGGCCATATCACATCTGTAGTGAGTAGCAGCGAGGCTCAGAGCATGACCCGAAAGGCACACAAAGGCGCAATGGATGAGTTGGAGGCACTTGTGGGACTGAACGAGGTAAAGCGTTGTATCAAGACCAATCTCAACTATGTACGTCTGATGAAGGCACGTGAGAAGGTAGGCCTACCACATGGTAAGCGAATACTCAACATGACCTTCTTAGGCAACCCTGGCACAGGCAAGACTACAGTATGTCGACTCTTAGGCTCACTACTTAAGGAGATTGGCGTACTGAGCAAAGGTCATGTGATAGAGACCAACCGCGAGGCTCTAATCGGCCAATATATTGGCGAGAGCGAAAAACGCACCAAGTCATTCATAGAACAGGCAAAGGGTGGCATACTCTTTATCGATGAGGCCTACGCACTTGTATACTCAAATGACAACGATCGTGACTTCGGCCGTAAGGTAATCGATACGCTGATGACATATCTAAGTGAGCCTAACAACGACCTTATTGTGGTCATGGCGGGATATACCAAGGAGATGAACCATCTCTTGGATTCAAACCCAGGATTGGCATCACGATTCCCTATCAGCTTTGAGTTTGCCGACTATAGCTTAGATGAACTGATGCAGATAGGCCAACTCTACTTCGACACCTATCACTATCAGATTACTGATGAGGCTCGAGATGCGCTACGTAGCCTCATGCGTAAGGCTATGTCCATCCCCAACTTTGGCAACGGACGCTACGTAAAGACTCTGATTGAGAATCAGATCATCCCCAATATGGCGGATCGAATAGCATCGGCAAATGCCTTTACGGATATCCCGGCTTTAAGTCGCATTGAGTGTGTAGATATCCCAACGGAGAACACAATCAGAAACTCAAAGAAACCAACAATAGGCTTCAATGTCTCACAATAAACCTGCAACCACAATGGAGAAGATCATAGATACAACCCTCAACATGCTTAATCAGGACAAGGAGCGTGAGGCACTACTCTACTTCTACCAGAATGCCCTACCCTACTTAAATAATGATAAGTTGATTGAGCATCATATCATATTGCTATACAAGGGATTCGGTCGTTCTAACCAAAGAGTCAAGCGCTCTAAGGCAATCCTCAGTTCACTACTATACGACATGCTATCAAAGGGTAGAGGTAATAACATGGCAAAGCGTTGCATTTCGCTAATTGATAGCAGCACAGCTACAGGCCTTAGTGCAAGTGAGCATCTCTATAACTCCCTGCAAGTTACGGCTCGAGGACTTAACCCTAAGAGTGATGAGGAGCTGATCGCAAACGAGGATATCTACAAGTGCTTCAACAGTGATGGGTATGTACTCAATATCAGCACAAAGCATAACATTAGCTGCTATAAGCAGAGCGATGGTACACTTGTACTACTAAGCTTCACCCCACCTGGTGAGGATATACTCTGCGATGAAGAGGGATTCTTGGATGATGCCCCACTCTACTTTACTGCATCATCGCACTTTGTATCGCCACTCTATAAATTGGACATCGCCAAGGCTTTTATACACGAGATAATGAGCCTTGCCGGCTACCCATTTGTCCGAATTAAGCAAGTGGTGGTATATCCATATGGTTCAAACCCCATCAACGAGGATGATATGTGGGCAGATAGCTGGAGGAACCGCGACATGGAGATTATCAAGAACAAGAGAAACGAGGGTACATCTATCGTGGCAATGGATAGCAGCGCAATGACCGAACAGCTACGTGCAATAATCCAAATTGCCCACGACCACTATGACAATGTATACGATGGTTCAGACAATTATGCTAACGTAGTAAGAAACTATGTCAAAAAAAACATAATCCTCGAATGAAAACCGCCTACAACATTTGGAACATTCGGAGATTGTTCGTAAATTTGTGGGACTCACTAAAAAGAGTCCCACCTATGTCCAAAAGTATCGATGTCAAAAAAGAGTATATGATCATCTGTGAGATGCTCGACTCTGGTAACCCTGTACATATAGAAGATATTGCATGTAAAGTCGGTTCGATAATGCCTAAGATTATTGACAAGAAACATCCTCATGTGGAGCATATCCAAAATGATCTCATAAAGTTAGCTAAGAAGTTGCAAGACAAGGGATATGTAGGTAGTGGTAATGAGGGAACTTGGAAAAATGCGCTGCAATATCTATATGAAAAACGCCTTAAACCTCTTAGCAAGCTTATAAACAGACCAAATGCTATCACCTATAAGCATCCTTATGTCACAGGCATTAAGGGGATTCTCGATCTATACCTCCAGAGAGATCGCAATACGCGCATTACAAAAAGTGGTGTTGACCCAATCCGCGGATGTCTTAACTTCACGTTGGTAAGCCAAATGCAAGAATGGCTCAAGGAGCGAGGTCACGAACTTGAGATCGAGCATGGCAACAGCGAAGACCTTCCGGAGTATATAATCTCTTTGGATGATTCGATATACAGGAGCGGTAGCAAAGAGCAAATCGCAGAGCATAAGCATCTATCGAGATTAGTATACTGCATAATCAACAAGATTGCCGTAAAGATTACCTACCGACCTCACTTTTTGGAGGGAGCGAGCGACACACTTATATTCCACCCCGAATATCTATGTCGCAATGGCAATAAGTGGATGGCATATGGTCTTAGCTGTAGCGAGCATATGGGTACTACCCAGTATGTCAACATTGTTGTAAACCGTATTGATGATATCGAGGAGTGCGATGCCGAGTTTGAGCCATCAGGCGTAGACTATAGCGAAGATCCTTTTAAGGACCAGATGACCTACCACTCCTTTGTTGTCGACAAACAACGCAACATGAAGTTGCAACGAGTGTTGCTGAGGGTGAAAAAACGCCGCCTTCAGCGCCGATATCCCAGCAACACCTATGCATATCCATTTGAGCGCATCAAGCAGGAGCCTCTGCACCACTCGCAGCGTGTGGTTGAGCCTGAAGATGCTCGTGATGGTAACCAATATGGCTATATTACCCTTGATGTCAAGGATGCAGACTTTATATCTCCTCTACTACTCCCTTGGGGTTCGGATATCGAGGTACTGCAACCCGAAAGGCTTCGCAACAAAATAAGGCGAGAGATAGCAGCCATGTATGAGGCATATATGGATCACTCGGATGAGGCTATAAAGACTCATTAACCATCCTCTACCGCACCCATTCCCATAATATAATATAACCTAGCAGCAAAAGATGTAGACTCCACCAAAGGTCTACATCTTTTGTTTTTCATAGCCATCTGCTACAGGCAAATTTTTCTACTTTTTTACTACCACTACTTTGTGCTTCTATATCATTGATATACAATGCATTTAGAAATTATTTTCACTTTAAAAAAAGAATTATTAAAATATTCGTAAATAGCCTGTTTTGGTGTTGTACCTTTGCACTAACGAAACAAGGAAACAACAATGTTTAACCCTAAAACACTAAATCGTATGAGGAGTCCAGAACCTGGTAAACATGATGTTACCACCTACGATGATGGCTCAAATGAGTGCGTAGAGTACAGTTGCCGAAAGTAGATATCGGGCAATACCATCTAACTGATAAGTACCATATTTATATATATGGTAAGTGTTAAACCTTAAAACACCAAACACTATGATTTATCCGTATTATAATCGCTGGAAGACTTATCGCCACTCTTATGAGGATAAGAACGAATACCTTTATTATAGCTCAGTATGGGGATATGAATTTTAGTAGATTCCCGTTTCGTAAAGGCCAAGATAAGTATCTTGTCCATAGGACAAGGTAAATGTTAAACCCTAAAACGCTAACAATATGCAGTGTCCATATTGCGGAAATGATACCCTTTATCATGTCGATGATGAACGATATGTGTGTCACTACTGTGGTTCTCGTTGGGGTTGGTAAATAGCAACCCCTCCCAACACAAGCCAAGATAAGTATCTTGTCCCCAGGACAAGGTAAATGTTAAACCCTAAAACACTAAACACTATGACGTGTCCATATTGCCGAGCTGATGCCGTTCAACAGATCGAACACCGATATGTGTGTCAATACTGTGGTGCTCAGTGGGGAGAGTAGAATGTACTACTGCTTACTAAGCAACGAGGTGGAATTATTCCACAGCAAACCAACCAAATAACATAAATAGAGGGCAGATGGCAATTGTGTCATCTGCCCTCTATTTATGGCTACACCAACATCTTTATCCCCATGTAAGGTATACAATTACTTGGACATAGGATAGTGGAGTAAGCACCTATGTTCAATTTCGCTAAGCACATAAAGTTCCCTAAACTCCCAAAACAAACATGAGGCCGGCTAAAAAGTTAATTAGCCACTTCCACTTTGTCATGAGGTTGAAGAAAAAGATGTAGTTTTAGGCATGCGAAGCCCGAAAAAGCGGAGTTTACTAAGCGTAAATGAGCATTTTGAGGGCGAGCATA
>JAZNQJ010000238.1:0-2455 GCA_045590115.1 Alistipes sp.
GAGAATGGTCGCAAGGTAACTGAGGCAGGCCCATCAACACCTGTTCAGGTACTTGGCCTTAACGGTGCGCCACAGGCTGGTGATACGTTCAACGTTATGGACGACGACCGCTCGGCACGTGAGATTGCCAACAAGCGTGAGCAGCTGCAGCGTATGCAGGGCATCATGACCCAGAAGCACGTTACGCTCGACGAGATTGGTCGTCGTATTGCCATCGGCTCGTTCAAGGAGCTTAACATCATCGTCAAGGGTGATGTGGACGGCTCTGTTGAGGCCATGACAGGCTCGCTCATCAAGCTCTCGAAGGAGACCGTACAGGTTAACGTTATACACTCTGCCGTAGGTCAGATTTCGGAGTCTGTCGTACTGCTCGCAGCAGCATCAAATGCCGTTATCGTGGGCTTCCAGGTGCGTCCTTCGGCTGCAGCACGTAAGGCTGCCGAGAAGGAGCAGATCGATATCCGCCTCTACTCAATCATCTACGATGCTATCAACGAGATTAAGGATGCTATCGAGGGTATGCTTGAGCCAGTGATGAAGGAGGAGATCGTATGCTCTACCGAGGTATTGGAGACCTTCAAGATCTCGAAGGTGGGTACTGTTGCTGGCTGTATCGTGCGTGAGGGTAAGATGCAGCGTAACACCGCAATACGTGTCATCCGTGATGGTATCGTAATCTACACCGGTAAGCTCGGCTCATTGCGCCGCTTCAAGGATGATGTCAAGGAGGTTACCGTAGGTCAGGATTGCGGTCTTAACATCGAGTCGTACAACGATATTAAGGTTGGCGATATTATCGAGGGTTATGAGCAGGTAGAGGTAAAACGCAAATAATTTTGTTGTGATAAGGGGGCATCTGCGGCGTCTGGCTCATTGCCCCGAATGGGGAAATACCACAAGTATGTCCCCATCCGGTTCAATTTCGACCAGCCTCACAGCTGCCACCCTTCTAACAACAAAGCCTGGCTTATGATGAAGTGATATATAACAACACAAACAAATTTAACCTAAAATAAAGCTTAAAGACATGAACAACATTAAGTTTACAACTGCAGCTGAGGCTGTTAAGTGTATCAAGTCGGGTGATCATATTCACCTTAGCTCTGTGGCATCAGCACCCCAGTGCCTTATCAAGGCTATGTGCGACCGTGGTCGTAACGGCGAGTTCAAGGATGTTCACATCCACCACCTTCACACAGAGGGTCCTGCACCTTATGCAGATCCTGAGTTTGAGGGTATATTCCAGCTCGACTCATTCTTCGTAGGTGGCAACGTACGTAAGGTAACTCAGAGCGGCTATGCCGACTATATTCCAATCTTCTTGAGCGAGACTCAGAAGCTTTATCGTTCGGGCGCTGTGCCTTGTAACGTGGCTATGATTCAGGTATCTCGCCCCGATAAGCATGGCTACGTATCTCTCGGTACATCGGTAGATGCTACTTTGGCTGCTGTTGAGTGCGCTGACTATGTTATCGCAGTTGTAAATAAGTACGTTCCACGTTCGTTTGGTGACGCTATGATTCACTCATCAAAGATTAACTTCTTCGTTGAGGATGATCAGCCACTCGAGGAGGCACACTTCTCAACTCCTAACGAGGTGGAGACAAAGATTGGTAACCTCTGCGCAGGCCTTATCGAGGATGGCGCAACCCTTCAGATGGGTATCGGCGCTATTCCTAACGCTGTACTCGCTCAGCTCGGCAACCACAAGAACCTTGGTGTTCACACCGAGATGTTTGCTGATGGCGTACTTCCACTCGTTGAGAAAGGCGTAATCAACGGTGCTTTGAAGAATATTGATAAGGGTAAGATGGTATCTACCTTCTTGATGGGTTCTCAGAAGGTATATGACTTTATCGACGACAACCCAGGTGTATTGATGATGGACGTAGGCTATACCAACGACCCATTCGTAATCGCTAAGAACGATAAGGTTACCGCTATCAACTCTGCTCTTCAGGTAGATATCACAGGTCAGGTATGTGCTGACTCTCTCGGCCGTAAGTTCTACTCAGGCGTAGGTGGTCAGATAGACTTTATCTATGGTGCATCGCTCTCTAAGGGTGGTAAGGCAATTATCGCTATGCCTTCAATCACTAACAAGGGTGTATCAAAGATCTCTGACGTATTGACCGAGGGTGCCGGTGTTGTTACCACACGTAACCACATCCACTGGTTCGTAACTGAGAATGGTGCTGTAGACCTCTATGGCAAGAGCCTTCAGGAGCGTGCCCGCTTAATCATCTCTGTAGCTCACCCATCAGCACAGGAGGCTTTGGATGAGGCAGCGTTCAACCGTTACGGCTCGCACCACCACTATGTTAAAAGCTATATGAAGTAGTCTGAAACTACTTCATATAATCACAAAGACCTTCCATTTCGGGAGGTCTTTGTTGCTTTTAACATAGTGGTGGTGTATCACCACCATTCATATTTACAATCCCTCTAAATCCCC
>JAZNQJ010000239.1:0-4719 GCA_045590115.1 Alistipes sp.
AAAAGACACTACCGAAGGATAGTACAATAGCGTACAGCCTGCGGTACTCTACTTTTTGGGATGGGCTGAGAATGACCTCTTATCTCGAGAAATTTAGTAGGCTCTACTATGCTCCACTATCTTACCCTTGCCATCAACAGCTATATGACGGCCGAGACCTGTATATGCCCTATACTCGTGGCCATCGTCATACCAGCCACTCGCCTTAATCTTGCCACTGCCATGATACTCGATAAGGAGCTTGATAGGCGCACCAATAGGTATATAACCATCGACAACCTGCTCTACATGGTATTGATTGTAGCCCTTAGCGACAAACTTATCAATCTTCTCACGACGGGCACGTTTCTGCTTATACTGCGACTCAAGGCGGATGGTCTCCGAGATACTTAGCTTATTACCATTTTGATAAATCTCGATGACTTTGCCCTGAGCGTCGAAGAGCGCACCATCTACATACTTCACGCCCGTGATAGCATCTGGGCCAGGACAAAGGATAATATTTCGGTTCTTAAGACGTGGGTCATCGTTGAGCGGATTGGCCTTGCTCTGGTCGAGTATCACACGATAGCTACCCTCAAAGTGCTGACCGTTCTTTAGCTTCACGTAGTCCTGGGTATAGGTGTTACCATCCTTAACATAGTCCAGATAGTCAATATAATAATTACTCACAACATAAGCTCTAACATTATAGTCGTACTCCTTCTTTCCCTCATAGCACACAATACCCTTGTCTGTTGGATAGATTACACGTTCTCCATTTAGAATAATTCTCAAATCATTCTTATAGAAGACGCTGTAAGCACCTGGTCCACTGATATTATGAGATTCACAATACTTGTAAAAGTCTGTCTCAATGCCCGGAAGCATCATTTTATCTGGATCAAAGTGGTAGTAAAAACGATCTGCAATGTGACCATCTACATTCTTGAAGTCGATTTGATCTCCATTTTTGTATACAAAGCTTATCCAATCCTCTTTACCTGTATTATCATAATAGATATACGACAGATCCTTGAATGTCCTACGATACTTCTTGATTGTTCCAGACCATCCGTCTATATTCCTAAAGTCCTTCTTCTTCTCAACCTCCCACTTCTTAATCATCTCACGGTAGATACTCTCCTCGTAGCCCTCTGCATACTTTTTACGAGTACCATTTGCCATAGTCAGCTCGCCATCGAATACGTGGCTTGCGAAATCGGCCCACATCCAATCCTCGCCCTTGAAGTTTAGCAACTGGGGGAAACCTTGCACCGTACCGCTATACTTATTACCATTCTCAAAGGTGTGGTTGATGGTGTAAACATCACCCTTAAGATCTATAGTACCGCTATCATAGATTATATGACACTCAAGACCACCGCCATTCTCACTTCTGAAATACTCGCCATTGGGCGTAGTGAGCTCGCCATAGCCATTAAACTTAATATAGTCGATAACATTGTCGCGCGTAATAAGTTTATCGAAGTTAATAATCTCATTATTGGTATATGTAGATTTATCGGTACACACATTTACCTTTGTGCCATCTGCATCACTACGCTTATAGACATCATTGCTATATGAGGCACGGCCAACAACAAGGTGCTTACCACTAATAATGCACGTTCCTCCCTGCCTAACATCAAACACAGGACCGCCATTAGGGAGATAGAGCTTACCGCTGGTGATGCAATCATCGAACCTATCCATCGGCCACACAAACTCTTCTGGATTGAGCAACACGGGAGTAAAGATAGCCATAAAGTCACTATCGTATCCACCAATATACTTTATGCCATTAGGGAAGGTGTACTCCACAGAATCAATCTTCACACAGCCATTGTTGACATAAATGACAAAGTCTGCAACCTGAGAATTCTTAAATTTAATGGTGCTACGGTTTGCGTAGGTCAAACTTCCCCAGACAATATTGTCGGCTACATCATCGTTAAACTCCCACTCTATGCTCTTAAGGTCGACAAGCTCATCAATGGTTGTGGGTGCAAGATTACGATACGAGCCACTGTACTTAGCACCATTTGCAAAGCTATACCAGATATTATCATGGCATATCCTACCCTCTTTGATAGCGATGCTAAACTCTAAAATCTTATCTTTGCTACACTTAATAACATCACCATTAGTGCGCTTAATGGTCATATTACCACTCTTATCAATCAACGCAGTGGCCTTGTTAGAGAAGCTAAGCGTAGCTGTGGTAATCTTATCCCAGCCTGATACCTCGACACCCATAGCGGTAGAGGCTGTAAGCGTTACGACACCACCATAGTTGGTATAACTATCGCAATCCACAGCTCTCTTTGCCAACGCTATATACTTCTCATCAACACTACATTCCACATCTATAGTACATTGACCTGTAAGCTCTACGCCCTTCGCAGGAATGGTCAGTGCAAAGGTATCGTCACCCTTAATCGTAGCAATACTTTCACTGCCACGACTAATCTCGCCATTACGCAGTGTTACGACCACCGCTTTAAGCTTCTTATCTACTACGTAGCTAACATCGCCAGAGAATGTAACACCCTGGCGCTCCATCGTAAATGTCGCATCGCTGACACTACCTTCTGTAAATGTGCCTTGCAGCGTATATACATATTCGTTGGCATCATCGCCATTCATGATTGTCATAATACCCTCGCCTGCGGGTAGCTTGTCGACAACAGCACCAACATAACGAACACTCTTACCAAGAAGATTAATAGGCTTCTGAGCGCTTACCGCAACAAACGTTAGTAGCCCAATGAGTAGTAGTAATAGTCGTCTCATTGTTTAAATCTAAATTTATAGTTTTTGATATACAAAGGTATAAAAAAATAGATATCACAACAACGTAGCGGGGATAATTTTGGTGGAGGGGATACTGAGATAATAGGACCATTAGGACAATTAAGATGGTTGCGGACATCGTGTGATACCCAACCATCTTAATTGTCCTAATGGTCTTAATGGTCTTAACGGTCCTAAAAAAATCCACACGACCCCAATTTCTTGAGAGAAGGGGTTAGGCTTAGTCTATCACAAAAGAGACTACCGCAGGATAGTACAATAGCGTACAGCCTGCGGTAGTCTACTTTTTGGGATGGGCTGAGAATGACCCCTTATCTCATGAAATTACTTTTTGAGGTCAACCGTAACATGAGGAAACGGAAACTCAATACCCTGCTTAGGAAGCTCGGTATAGATACGCTCGTTGAAGTCAAACTTAACACCCCAATAGTCCTCGTTGCGTACCCACACACGCAGTGAGAAGTTTACAGAGCTATCGGCAAGCTCGGTGAGGAATACCACAGGAGCAGGATCAGCAGCAACACGCTTATCAGCACGTGCAATGGCGAGCAACGCCTCACGAACCTTCTCAACGTCAGAGCCATACTCCACACTAACAGTCCAATCTACACGACGCATTGCGCCCATAGAGTAGTTATCAATTACAGCGGTAGAGATGGTGCTGTTAGGGATGTAGATAACACGATTATCTACGGTACGAATCTCGGTAGAGAACAAGCCAATCTTCTCAACAGTACCCTCCTCGCCCTGTGCGTCAATATAGTCGCCCACACGATAAGGCTTGAGGAATAGAATCATAACGCCACCAGCAAAGTTCTGCAATGTACCGCTAAGAGCCATACCTACAGCCAAACCTGCAGATGCAAGCATAGCCACGATAGAGGCAGTGTTGATACCCAATACCTGGATTACGATGAGGATAATGAGCGTATAGAGCAACACCTTGACGATACCAGAGAGGAATGAGCGCAACGACAGCTCCACGTTACGGCGCTCGTAGATGCGGTCCATAAAGCGCAATACACGACGGATAATCCAACGGCCGAGGTAGTAGATTACAAGGGCAGCGATAATCTTAAGACCAAGGTTCACAGCACCCTCAACAATAATGTCTACAAGCTCGCCAAAGTCGTACGAGAGGAGTTTATCGACACCCTCTTTGATGTTTTCAGGATTGGTAATCTGCTCGATAACCTGCTCTGGGGCAACACTCTCGGTGGTCTGGGCAGCAGACTCAGCAGCAGCAGACTCCTCGCCCTCGATAAAGAAAATATGTTTCATTGTTATATAAATTTGTGTTACTTAGTTACGGTAATTAAATCACTACACATACTCCAACCTCCACGACAGCTCATCCTTGATGAGGCGCTTGGTATAAGAGTCGGCAAGGCGCTCAAGCAATACGGGGATGCCCACCTTTGCAGAGCGGTCACGTGAGGCTACGTAGCATAGCAGAGCCACAACACCCTGTGCGATATAGTGCGACTCGGGGTTAGCCTTTACGGCATTCTCTACGGCAATGAAAGCCACCTCCGAAGTGGTACGCTCGTTGCGTGATGCTGCCATGAGCGCCGCATAGGCGACATACTCGTTGCTCTCGGTAGTCCAGATGCCCATCAGCGAGTTGATATCATAGATCTTGGACAGCAGTGCAAAGGCAAGCTCCTCGCCAAGCTCAGCATTGACAATACCACGTGACCAGAAGGGAAACTCGTGGATATCTACACTCGCAGCTGGCGCAAGATGACACGCAGCGAGTTTTAACTCTCGCACCTGCTGCTTATAGAGGTACTTGGCAAACTCGTAGTCGGGTTGCTCCGTAGCGACAATCTCTCGTATTGTGGCGATACTCACGCCATAGTTAAGGCCATACTTCTGGCCATCACGTGCCATACTCTCCGACACTGCGCCATTCATCTGCTT
>JAZNQJ010000240.1:0-16630 GCA_045590115.1 Alistipes sp.
ATGTATAGGATGTCGCCACCCACCTCTGTCCATGCGAGGCCTGTCACCACGCCACGCATACCAGCGATGTCGTAGCGGTCGTTGCGGAACTTAGGCTTGCCGAGAATCTTCTCTATATCCTCTACGCCAACCTCTGGGTTAAACTCCTCCTCAAAAGCGATGGCCTTTGCTCGGTTGCGGGCAATCTTTGCGATGTTCTTATCGAGGCTACGTACGCCCGACTCACGAGTGTAGTCTTCGATGATGCGCACCAAGGCCTCGTTAGAGAGCGATAGCTTGTCGGAGTCAATGCCATGAGCCTCACGCTGCTTCTTGATAAGGTGGTCGTTGGCGATATGTAGCTTATCCTCAAGGATATATCCTGGGATGTTAATCATCTCCATACGGTCACGTAGTGCCGATGATATGTTGGCTATGTTGTTTGCCGTAGCTATGAACAGCACCTTTGACAGGTCGTACTCCGTATCGAGATAGTTGTCGTGGAAGGTGGTGTTCTGCTCCGGGTCAAGCACCTCGAGAAGTGCGCTTGAGGGGTCACCATGGTTGGACTTTGACACCTTATCAATCTCATCGAGGATGATTACGGGGTTTGAGGCACCGCAACGCTTGATTGTCTCGATGATACGGCCAGGCATAGCGCCGATATATGTGCGTCGGTGGCCACGAATCTCTGACTCATCATGCAGACCACCCAACGATATGCGGCCAAACTTACGTCCCATAGCCTCTGCCACAGATTTGCCCAACGATGTCTTACCAACTCCTGGAGGGCCATAGAGACAGAGAATTGGGGACTTGAGGTCGCCCTTGAGTTTGATTACTGCGAGATGCTCCAATAGGCGCTCCTTAACCTCCTCGAGACCAAAGTGATCTTTGTCTAACTGCTCACGCACGGCCTTGAGGTCGAGTCTATCCTCGGTCATCTCCTCCCATGGCAGGTCGAGCATCAGCTGAAGGTAGTTGAGCTGTACGGAGTATTCGGCGATAGAGGGGTTGAGACGCTCCAAACGAGCCACCTCCTTATTGAAGAGTTGCTCGGTAGCCTCCGACCACTTCTTCTTTTTTGCCGCCTCACGAAGCTTGTCGATGTCGGCATCCATGCTGTCGCCAAGCTCCTCCTGAATCACACGTGCTTGCTGCTGGAGGTAGTAGTCACGCTGCTGCTTGTCGATCTCTACCTTTACCTTGTTTTGTATCTCGTTCTTCAGCTCGGCAAGTTGTTGCTCACGAATGAGTATCTCGAGCAGACGGCGTGAGCGTGCCAAGAGGCCTGGAGCCTCAAGTAGATGCTGACGGTCGTCGTCCGAAAGATCCATGTTTGAGCATATGAAGTTGACTATCGCACGATCAGAATCAAGGTTTTTGATGGCGAATGTCGCCTCCTTAGGCATCGATGGTGATATGTTGATGATGCTCAATGCCACCTCACGAATAGATTCGATGAGGGCGTTGAACTCTACGTTTTTGCTATCCGGGGTGCTATCCTGAATAGGTGTTACGGTGGCTCGGAAGTATGGCTTCACTGAGACATACTCCTTGACCTCGATCTTCTCCAATCCTGCGAGGATTACTGTGAGGTTACCGTTGGGCATCTCAAGAATCTTGAGTATGCGTGCGGCAGTACCCACCTTGTGCATATCATCGGGTTTGGGATCCTCTACCTCGTTGTCAATCTGTAGCACTGCGCCGAGGATGCCGTCGCCAGCCTCCACGTCACGTACCAAAGCAATCGACTTTGGTCGGCCTACGGTGATAGGAGTTACCGAGCCAGGGAATATCACAGAGCTGCGTAGTGTGAGAATAGGCAGTGTCTCAGGTAATTGCACCTCCTCGATCTTATCATCGCCACCCGAAATGATGGGTATCACCTGGTGTTTGCCGTCGAAAAGCTCTGGCACCAATCCTAAATCGTCAATCTCGATATCTTTTTTCTTGCTCATAGTTACAATTATATTTATGCGACAAAATTAACGCATAATTGTTAGAAATAATTGTGCCTGAGCCTCCGATTAATAACAATTTATTGACACAAAGCCTAAATGTGTTTGTCGCCCGTTGAGAATTTTATATCCTCTACAAAACTGTTGATGTTCTGCTCCTCGCTACGTGGACATATCATCAGCACATCGTCGGTGTCTACTACGATGTAGTCCTTGAGACCGCTTACGATTGTGGCCTTGTTCTCGGGGACAAAGATTAGCGAGTTGCGAGTGTTATACGTGTGTATTAGCTTGCTGTTTAGAGCATTAGCGTATCGGTCTTTGCGTGAGTGCTGGTGTGCCGAACCCCAAGTCCCCACGTCGCTCCATCCGAAATCTCCGCTGTGGACATATACATTCTCGGCGCACTCCATGATTCCGTAGTCGATAGATATCGCCTTGCACTCCGAGAATACCTGCTCTATGGCTGCCTGCTCCTCAGGGGTGCCGAGGAGATGTTCGATCGAAGCAAATAGTGAGCTGTGTGATGGGAGGTGTCGCTCAAAGGCGGCGATGATATCTCGGAGCTTCCAGATGAAGATTCCTGAGTTCCATAAAAACTCGCCACACTCCAAAAATGCTTGCGCCATCTCGATGTTCGGTTTTTCCGTAAAACACTTCACTTTGCTGATGCTCTCATCGCCCGAACGCTGGATATATCCGTAGCCTGTCTCGGGGCGACTTGGCTCAATGCCGATTGTCATCAGAGCGTCGTGGTTGGCAACAAACTCGGTGCAGTTGTTCACTATGCGACGAAACTCTTCCTCGTTGAGTATCAAGTGGTCAGAGGGGGTTACAATCATCGTAGCATTGGGATTCTTGCGACGAAGAGTGTAGGCGGCATAGGCGATGCAAGGTGCTGTGTTACGACCTATAGGCTCACACAAAATCTGCTCCTCACCGATCTCGGGAATATGCTCCAATACCTGCTGTTTGTAGCGGCGATTGGTTACCACGATAAAGTTCTCGTTTGGGATAATTTTGGCAAATCGCTCGTATGTATGTCGGATGAACGAACGCCCTGTGCCAAGTATGTCCAAGAACTGTTTTGGTGTTGCCTGTCGGCTCATAGGCCAGAAGCGTCGGCCTACACCACCCGCCATGATTATGCAAAATTTGTTGTTATCCATGAGCATTTTTGCCGTTTAAATTTTTCAAATTTACACAAAGATAAAATTTTTTTGTATCTTTGCAAAATATTAGGCCTTAAATTTTAGGGTTTAGTGGCCTGCAAAAGATTGCGAAACTATGAGTAACGTACAGAAAATAAGGCTTTTCACACTGCCAAATGCGCTTACACTTGCCAACCTTGTGGCTGGTGCTATAGCTATCATCGCTACGCTGAAGTACCAAGCCTATGAGACTGCATTTTGGCTTATTATAGCTGCTGCAGTATTCGACTTCTTCGATGGCATGGTGGCTCGCCTGCTCAAGCAGCAGTCGCCACTCGGTGTTGAGCTTGACTCATTAGCTGATGATATCTCCTTTGGTCTTGCTCCAGCAGTGGTGATGTACGAAATTTACTCCAATGCCACAAGCTACTATTCGCTCTCTGAGGAGTGGATGCAACCGCTCGGCTATGTTGTGTTTATCATTGCTGCTTTCTCGGCACTACGCCTTGCAAAGTTCAATATCGACACTACGCAGAGTAGCGTGTTTGTAGGCCTTCCTACACCAGCAAATGCGCTTATGCTCTTGTCGTTAGGAGTGCTATATGCTAATGGCCATGTGGCTCTATATCAAGAGCATATACTCGTTATCTCGGTGGCAGCATCTTTGCTTTTGGTAAGCCCAATACGAATGTTCTCGCTTAAGTTCAAGAGCCTCCGCATTGCAGATAACAAACTCCGCTACGGCTTTATTATTGCTGCGTTGGCACTAATAATTTGCGTTCCCACATACTCTATCCTTGCAATAATCGTTCTCTATATTGTCCTGTCAACCCTGCGTTGGATGATAGTGCGCAATGAGAATTAAACTAAACACTTGATGCTGAGATTTAGGTACATATGCTTGGTTATGCTTGCGGTGGTAGCTCTGCTACTGCCTGCTGAGGGCTTTGCACAGCTCGATGCGGCAAGCATAGCACGTGCCCAGCGTCAAGGTCAGGAGGTCGGTGTCGGAGCCACACTCCCAGGTATGGAGGGTATGACGGGCGATGATGGCGAGGCCGTCGAGGGTGAACAGGCCGACTCAACAGAGACTAAGAAGAAGCGCCCTAAGCGCCCTTTGGAGTCCTACTACTTCAACGATACGGTACGTGCCTTGCCTAACTGGAAGTGGCATGTTGACAGAGACTACAACCGAGTACATATTGAGCCTTTGGATACTACATTGGCAGATTGGCGTATCGACTATGTCTTCTACCGCAAGGGAGTGGGCGACATGGCTCTCGGTGGCTTGGGACAATCATCACAGCCGATAAATTGGTTTGACCGTCGCCAGGATAAGGACTTTACCTTTGCCCGAAGCTACGACGCCTATACAGCACGCTTGGAGAATGTTCCGTTCTATAACGCCAAGCGTCCGCTGACCAATGCCACATATCTTGAGTCGGGTCAGAAGCGTTATCGTGAGGAGCATTTCGAG
This sequence comes from Alistipes sp., assembly GCA_045590115.1. Classification (GTDB taxonomy): domain Bacteria; phylum Bacteroidota; class Bacteroidia; order Bacteroidales; family Rikenellaceae; genus Alistipes. The sequence goes on from JAZNQJ010000240.1 coordinate 4,569, forward strand.
CTTGTACACTCGCAGAATATCACCCCATCTACCTCGGCAAACCTCAGCTATAAGGCACGAAGCACCATGGGTCAGTACGAGTGGCAGCGTACCAAGAACCATGCACTATCGCTTGGCGTGGCACATACCGGCAAGCGTTACTCGATACATGCCGCCATGATGCACAACACCATTTCGGCACGTGAGAATGGTGGTGCTGTGGGCAAGTGGGCTATTGCCGATACCACATTTGAGATGCCTTCGGGTGTGCCTATGCGCTTGGCATCGTCCAAGGCCGAGAATATGTATCGCAACATAGGTGTCTTCGTAAAGCAGGCTTATGCCATCCCGCTTCAGCGTGTTACCGAGTACGACTTCTCGCTGGCCGACCTCTCGGCAGTATATATTGGCCACCAGATAGAGTACAACCGCTGGACAAAGGCCTACTCCGATACTCGTGCTACCTACACTAACGAGCGTGGTGAGCATGATGACAAGGGCAACTATCTGCCAACGACCCACGAGTACTACAAGGATTGGTTTATCAACCCTACGACTACTCGGGACTCTATCGCTGAGTCGGTACTATCCAACCGAGTCTTTGTACAGGTGCAACCTTGGGATCGTGATGGAGTAATCTCGACCATTGATGGTGGTGTGGGTGTCGACCTGCACACCTACTCATATCTTCGCCTTCATGACTATGTCGCAGGGCGAATGACACGTAATAAGCGCACGTCGTGGTATGTCTACGGCTCGACGGGCGGTATGATTAAACGATATGCCGATTGGGGTGCTGATGTCAAGTACTACCCCTCGGGCTATCGTGGTGGTGATCTCTCTGTTGGTGCTAACATCACCCTTAGAGCCTTCATCAATGAACGTCCCCTGATTCTCAGCGGTAAGTTCCGCCAGGAGCTACGCTCGCCAGGATATTGGCAGGAGAATCTATTCTCAAACCACTATATGTGGTTTAACTCCTTTGATAAGGAGTCTGAAACTCGTTTCGAGGTTAACCTCTCTGTGCCGAGCATAGCCCTTGAGGTGGGTGCATGGCAGGGAGTGATGAGCAACATGATCTACTATGGAGCAGATTGTCGACCTCAGCAACATAAGGATGCTGTTAGCCTCACGAGTTTGTACGCTCGCAAGGATTTCCGCTTTGCGGGATTCCATCTGGATCATAGGGCATTGGTTCAAATCACCTCTAATGAGAGTGTGCTTCCTGTCCCCACATTCAGCGCTTTTCTCTCGTACTACTACGAGTTTTGGGTAAAGCGTGATGTGCTACGAGTGCAGGTTGGCGTTGACGGCCGTTTCCAAACGTCGTACTATGCGCCAGGATATAACCCTGCGCTCTCGGTATTCTACAACCAGCGTGATGTGAAGGTGGGTAACTACCCATATCTCGATGTGTTTGTATCGGCAAAGTGGAAGCGCATGCGTATCCTTCTTAAGTATCAGCATGTTAACCAGGATTTGTTTGGCAATGGAGAGTACTTCCAAACGGCTCTCTATCCGATGAATCCACGAATGTTTAAGATGGGTATCTCGTGGTCGTTCTACGACTAAGTGGCGTGTTTTGTGCCGGGTATAGCAGCCCACAAAACAATTAACAATGTTAAAAAGAGTTCTTTTTGTGGCTCTCTCCCTGGTTATTCTTGCAGGGTTTGAGTCATCGGTGGGCAGCACCGCAGCTGCCCGACTTAGAGCTGCTGATGTTCCATTACTCGATGTCGTTGTGGAGCAGTCAGCAGAGGTTGAGGCCGACACAACTGCTGTCGAGCCTACAGTAGAGAGTGCGCCGGTAGCCGAGACGGTTAAGACGCCTCAACAGATTTCAAAGTTCGATTCTCTGATGAAGAAGGTCGGCGGTGAGATGGGCTATGATTGGCGCTTTATCAGCGCTATTGCCTACTGCGAGACACGCTTCAGAGAGGGTCTTGTATCGAAGCGTGGTGCTACAGGTCTTATGCAGATTATGCCTATTGTGGCTCGCCACTTCAAGGTGCCACAGAGCCACCTACGCAACACCGAGACCAACGTGCGCTTGGCATGTAGACTTCTTGCCGAGTCCGAGTCACAGCTCGAGATTCCTGAGTCTACGCCTGAGAGCGACCGTCTAAGCATCCTCCTTGCAAGCTACAATGCTGGCTTGGGTCATGTTAAGGATGCACGACGCTTGGCAAAGGCCGATGGCGCTGATCCCAACTCATGGGCTGTTGTCAGCAAATACCTAAAGCTCAAGGCTACGCCTGCATGCTATAACCGCAAAGAGGTTAAGGCCGGACGTTTCGCAGGTAGCAAGGAGACGCTTCACTTTGTGGAGCTTGCCATGAGTCAGTACGCTCAGTACTGTGAGATTGCTTGGTAGGTAAGGAAAGCTACAGACAAAGAAACCCGAACACGTGGAGTGTTCGGGTTTCTTGTGTATTATGGCTATGAGAGTCTGATTCTATGTAGAAATTTCCCCCCCCCTCTGCCTATTTACTTATAGTATGCCATCGTATTCGAGCTGAGAGCGTACTTTGCTCCAATTGACCACTGGGCGACGTACACCGTCGATAAACATGATAGGGCAGCCGAGTGCCGAGTCATCGATATATATGTCGGCAAAGACCTTTGGTGATGCTGTCCACTCGCCCTGCTCGGGGTTATGGTTTACGCCCCAAAGCTCAATTTTACGCTCCTTGAACCACTTAACCGCAGCGTCGAGCTTCTCGCCAGAGCGCATCGTGAAGAGTATGAGGCGGTGTCCAGCACCCATAATATCCCTAAGGGTCTTCACTGCACCCTCCACCTCAAGGCCGATGTGTGGATAGTCATGCTCTACGCAGGTGCCATCAAAGTCAATGGCGATGATATATTTATCCCCCTTAGCCATGATTACTTCTTTTTAAACAAACGCTTCATTCGACTCTTCCACGATGATGCATCCTCATCTGAGAGGTATCCATACCCGTATCCATACCCGTAACCATATCCGTAGCTATGCTTTGAGTATGTCACGCCATTGAGTACGATGCTCATGTTGTGGAACTTCTTAGATTGGTGCAGACGTTCAATATCGGGTAGCTGACGGCGGTCGAGGTTACCCTGACGTATTACATATATAGTAAGGTCTACCAACCTATCTGTGATGATAGCATCGGCCACAGCCATTGCAGGCACGCTGTCGATGATTATGTAGTCGTAGTGGTTGCGTAGCTGGCTGATAAGACTCTCCATGCGCTGCGACATAAGCATCTCAGCCGGGTTAGGTGGCTGAGGGCCAGCATATATCATGTCGAGGCGTGAGTCGATATCGGAGTTTTGGATGATGTCTGCGTAGTTCTCGATCTTGCCGCTAAGGTATGATGTGAGGCCACGACGGTCGTTGCGGTGGCCGAGAATCTTACTCATTGTACGTCGACGAAGGTCCATGTCTATGAGTAGCACACGCTTTGATGATGCTGCGAGCATTGCTGCGAGGTTCATCGACACAAAGGTCTTACCACTATGTGGTATCGACGAAGTGAGCATGATGACATTTATGGTGTTGTTCACCGACATGAAGCTAAGGTTGGTGCGCAACATGCGGAACGACTCCGATAGCACATCACGACCATCCTCCTTGACTTGTATAGGTGCCGAACTCTTGCGCTCGGCCAAAGGTATGTCACCAAGGAATGGGGCGGTGATATATTCGTCAATGTCACGACGTGAGCGTACAGTGTTGTTGAGTACCTCACGCAGGTATAGGATTGCAAATGGGATGATGCAGCCCATCATCATTGCAAAGAGGTAGATTATTGGTCGGCGTGGGCTTATGGGCTTGTCGGCACCATATGCAAAGTCGATAACACGTGCGTTGCTCTCCGCAGTTGCTCCTGTCAGGGCATTCTCCTCAAGCTTTGTGAGCAGGTAGATGTATAGCTCCTCCTTAACCTTCTGCTGGCGGGTCTTAGATATCAACTCCTTCTCCTTTGCGGGTGTCTGCTCCAGGCGAGCATCGGCAAGCCTATGCTCACGATTTACGCTCTTTATTTGAAGCTTGAGACCATCTATGTGTGAGCGCAGCGAGCTTATGATGATGTCACGAACTGATGCAATCTGTGTGCGTAACTCGATGATTGCAGGGTTGCTTTCAGATGACTCCTTGATAAGTCGCTTGTACTCCAAGAGGTTACGGTTGTATGCGTCAATCTGCGAAGCTAAGGCTGTTGATGCGCCACTCATCGATACTGTGGCTGCGGGGATAAGACTTAGCTCGTCGCTCGATAGGGTAAAATTGAGGATATACTGTGCCATCTCAAGGTTTGCCTCGAGCGATAGCTCCTGCTTCTTTAGCTCCTGAATCTCCTGTGCGCCCAGCAGAGCTTGGTTTGCGGGGCTATATAGCTGATTCTTCTTCTTGAATGCTGCAATATCGCTATCTGCCACGTTAAGCTCCTCGCTAAGAAGGAGTAAACGGTCGTCGATAAACTGCTTTGTAAGGTCAGATATGGCTCGCTTATCCTCGATGGCGTCGGCATTGTAAGCATCAATGATGCCGTTGATTACATCCTCGGCACGCTTAGGCACTACGTCGGCCATGGTGAGGGTGATTACGGATGCTTGCTTGTTGATAATCTCGCACTTGAGCATCTTACGGTAGGCCTCTACGGTGTTGTTCAGCGTGTTACGCTGCACGTATACATCCCTATGACCATACCTCTCGACATATGGTGTGGCCTTGACAATGATCTTGCCAAGAGGTGTAGCCACAGTGTCGCCGAGCTTGGCTACGGTGCTGAACGAGCTATCTGTAAACTCGCTTAGGCGTACCTTGCCACCCTCCTCAAGCTTCAACTTAAACTCGCCCTTGATTCCGGGGTACTTGTCCAAGAACTTTACGATGGCTGGTGTGCGGCCGTACATATCTGTGGTGCGGATACGTCCCTTGGTAAGGTAGCGTGTCATCAGGTCATGCTCACGTACCACCTGCTCCATGAGACGGCGTGATTGGAAGATGTACACCTCGTTATCTACCGAGCGGCGGCCAATGCCTCCCACGATGTCGCTGAAGGCTGTAACCTCAGCACTTGAACCCTTACGAGAGTCCTTGACAAGGACTGTTGCCGTACGCTGATATACGGGCGAGGTGCGACGTAGGTATAACCATGCAACCATTGAGCATAGCACAACGGAGATTATAAACCAATACCAATTTGAGAGTATCAGGTGGAGTATGTCGGTGAGCGTAAATCGCACGCCCTTAGTTTCGATATCTTTTTCGATGTTCTCAGCCATGTTGTTATATAGCTACTCTAAGTTGTTTATATCGGGGTTATTTGCTTGCTACAGTGATGATTGTGAGCAATAATGTAGCCAACGAGATACCTGTTGAGGCCAATGAAATCCAGAACGAGCGGTTCTGGTTGATCTCAGCTGTTGCAGCCTTATACTTGTTGGGGCTTACTACCACAACATCGTTCTGCTCAAGGTAGTAGTATGGAGAGTTGAATATCTCGCCAGAGCGTAGGTCGAGCTTGGTCACGACATTCTTGCCATCCACCTCACGAATGATGGCCACATCCTCTCTGCTACCAAAGATTGTCATGTCGCCAGCTAAGGCCAAGGCCTCGAGTATTGTGATCTTATCACGCTTGATGTCGTAACGACCGGGCTTGTTTACCTCGCCAATGACCGATACTGCGAGGTTTGCAAATCGTACGTTGACCTGAGGGTCTGAGATATAGTTGCTCTCAAGTATTTTGCGCTCAATCTTGTCGGCAAGTTCCAGACGTGTGAGACCAGCGCACTTGATCTCGCCGATGATAGGCATGGTGATATATCCCTTGTTGTCGACAGTAAACACCTGAAGACTATTTTCTGTGGCGTTACCCATATTTCCGCTTGAAGTTATCGAGCCATAGCTTGATGCCGAGTTGAAGGGTAGTGCCAGCATAGGGTCTTTGCTGTTGACCACAATGGTAAGCTGGTCAAGAGGCTTTATGCGTATCTGGTAGTTCTTGGGTAGAGTAATCTCGCTACCGCTCTCAACATCCTGAAGATATAGTACACGTTGCTGAGCATTGCACGCACCAAGAAGTAGGGTTGCAACAATCAAGAATAGCTTTAAGCACTTCATGTATAGTCTCTATTTAATTGATTCTGTTTTACTTATTCCGTCACACGCACACTCGCTTGCGCATCACGAGTGCGCATAAATCGTGCAAATATAATAAATTTTGCTCACAGAAACAAAGAGGCTGAATAAAAAGTGTATTTTGTCGTTATGCTTGCCCTCAAAATGCTCATTTACGCTTAGTAAACTCAGCTTTTTCGGGCTTCGCAGGCCTAAAACTACATCTTTTTATTCAACCTCTCAAATCTTTTTGAACTCTTTGCGATGGTTAGTTGTTTTCCAACCACTCTAAGAAGTCTGAGGTACGGCTGCGGCTAACCACCACCTCCTCGTCTGTCTGTGGCGTGAGCTGCAGCTTAAGGCGTGTACCTAAGTATTTCGATATGTTCTCAATGGCATTTATTGAGATTATGTAGCTTCGTGATATGCGGAAAAATATCTTTGGGTCGAGCATCTCCTGCACTGTGTCGAGCGAGTAATCTAAGAGGCGCTGTGTGCCGTTGCGGTTTACAGTGTAGGTACTCTTATCCTTTGAGTAGCAGTAAGCTATATCTTCGACGGGGATGATTACAATCTTCTCGCCAGTCTTCACCGTAAAGCGTTTGCGATACTCCTTGTTGGTGTTGTTGCTGGCACGTGTCACCATATCCATTAGTCGTCGCTCAATCTCGGGTGTTGTGCGACTCTCGAGGCGCTCCACGCAACGACTCCACGCACGATGCATATCCTCCTCAGTGATTGGCTTAAGCAGGTAGTCGATACTTCCTGCCTTGAAGGCGTTTATAGCGTAGTTGTCGTAGGCTGTGGTAATGATTACATGCTGCGAGATGTTGACACGCTCAAAGATCTCGAAACATATGCCATCGGAAAGTTCGACATCCATAAAAATTACATCAGCACTTTCGGGGTTCTCTTCGAGCCACTTTACGCTCTGACGCACCGAGGTGAGCGTCATCACAATCTGGCTGTTGGGACAACATCTCTCGATGAGCTTTTTGAGGTTTATCTGTGCAGGAATCTCATCCTCGATTATGAGTATGTTTATCATACTAATGGTAGTTTTACAATGAATTCATTATCAGTCTTTTCAACACTTATATTATGGCCTGTAATATCGAGATATTGCTGGCGGATATTCTCCAAACCAAGGCGTGTCGACGGCTGGCCATGAGTGCGCTGTTGTAGGGTGTTGCGGACAACAAGTTTGTCTTGTTCAACCCTAATTGAAATATGTAGCGGAAGCTCTGCCGAAACGATGTTGTGCTTAGTGGCATTTTCAACCAATAGTTGGAGCGCACAGGGTACAACCATTCGTTCGCCATCGGCCTCAGATACCTCGAGCTTAATGTCGAGACCCTCGATAAATCGCTCCTTGATAAGGTCTATGTAACGTTGTGTGAACTCTACCTCTTCGCTCAGCTTTACGAGTAGCTTTTGGTCGTTGTTGAGCATATAGCGATAGATGGCCGCAAGCTTATGGATAAAGGCACTCGCACGCTCAGTCTCCTGCTCCTGAACAAGGTAGTCGAGGATGCCGAGTGAGTTGAATAGAAAGTGGGGGTTTATCTGCTGCTTAAGTCGCTCGTAGCGGTACTCCGAGCGGTGCTTAAGCTCACGCTCCTCACGTAGCTCCTGGCGTGTGATTGTGGATAGTCGAACGATGATGCATATGGTAACTACAAGAAGGTCGATAAGTAGAGCTGCCGAGTATATGCGGATGAACGCCAAAGCCTCAAACTCGGTATTGGTAAACTTTGGTATATCGTAGTAGGTCAGCGCAGTAGCTATTGTTGGGATAAGTAGTATTGATATTACGACGCTGGTAAATATTGGGTGTCGTTTGGGGTTGCCAGGGTTGGGTAGTGGCATTCGCATGATGAGTATTATGTTACCCACCAAGAGTGTAAGTAGCGCCCATGTGTTGCCCATCACATTCATTACGTCGTTGAGGAGTACCCCCTCGGGTACAAACCTGGAACTAAATAGCACAAAGTATGCCAAGCGTAGTACGAGGATTGAGAGTGCTACTGCGGCGATGTTTCGTGCCGATGTAGACCATGCGTTGCGAGGCTCACGAAGACGCTTTGAGTGACGTGTTAGTAGCTCGATACTCAGACCTAAGACTAAGGTAATGAGGAATGTAGAGATGCCAGGTGCTAATGTTTCGTTGGTGACAATCGAGCCAATTGGTCGCCATAGCCACGAGCCGATGATATAGCCTGTGAGTGTGGCCACAAGAGTGAGTATGGCCATGATGTCGACACGTGTGTGGTTGCGCATCGACACGATGATTACCATGGTGATTGTAAGTACCGTAAGCAGTATGTCATCGTGGTAGTTCAGCGCACGACTAAGCACCGCTACAAAGAAGTGTAGCAGTGCAAATAGAAGCACGATGGCGATATTTCCGATTCGGTGTTGCTTCATGTTTGGGTATGCAATTTATGCAAATATATGAAAAAAAGCCGAAATCGAAAAATTTTGTAGTCCAATCGCATTTTTATGCCATGTAGTTTTCTATTTTTTCTATGAGTAAATCCAAACTTAAAATAACCATATTCTTATTGGTCGGAGTAGCTCGTCAGTTCCCGAAGATGCCAAAAATTTGGAAAATGCTCCTTTTTTTGATGAATGTTCTATTTTACCATTCGGTCAATAAAATCGCACAATTCATCCTGTTTTTATACCCTTTGGGTATTTTTCATTTGGTTGTTTGAAATATTTTTGCAAAATTTGTAATGTCGTGATTGTGTAGATATTAAAATAATTTAATAACTCTTATTTCGACCCCAACGGACACAACAAAAGAAGTAACTTAAAACACAATACAAAATGATGCAAAAACCAAACCTTACTTTTGGCCAGATGTGGAATCTTAGCTTTGGATTCTTCGGCGTGCAGATTGCCTATGCTCTGCAGAGTGCCAACATCAGCCGTATCTTCGCAACGTTGGGTGCCGACCCTCATACGTTGAGCTTCTTCTGGGTGTTGCCTCCATTGATGGGTATGATTGTTCAGCCTATCGTGGGTTCGATGAGCGACAAGACCTGGTGTAAGTGGGGTCGCCGTAAGCCTTACCTCTACGTAGGTGCTATCGTTGCAGTTATCGTGATGGCACTACTCCCTAACTCAGGTAGCTTCGACATGACCGTAAAGGCAGCCCTTGCGTTCGGTGCTATCATGCTTATGTTGCTCGACACCTCAATCAACATGGCCATGCAGCCATTCAAGATGATGGTTGGCGACATGGTTAACGAGGAGCAGAAGACCAAGGCATACTCAATCCAGAGCTTGTTGTGCAACGCTGGCTCGTTGGTGGGTTACTTGTTCCCATACTTCTTCACGTGGATTGGTGTGCAGAGCGTGGCTCCAGAGGGTCAGATTCCAGACTCTGTGACATGGTCGTTCTATATCGGCGCTGCCATCCTCATTCTCTGCGTACTCTACACAGGTGCTACCGTTAAGGAGATGGACCCTGAGCAGTATGCTAAGTTCCATGGTCTTAATGCCAAGGAGCAGGAGAAGGAGAATACCAACCTCTTCCACCTGCTCATCCATGCACCTAAGGCCTTCTGGCAGATTGGCCTTGTGCAGTTCTTCTCATGGTTTGCCTTCCTCTATATGTGGACATACACCACAGGAGGTATTGCCGAGAATGTTTGGGGTACGGTAAGCCCTGCAACTCCTGAGTATCAGGCTGCGGGTGACTGGACAGGCGTGTTGTTCGCTGTTCAGGCCGTAGGCTCAATTCTCTGGGCTATGGTATTGCCTATGATCAAGAATGTGAAGGTGGCATACTCATCGAGTCTGTTGCTTGGTGCTGTAGGCTTCATCTCTACATACTTCATCCACGATCAGTACTCACTCTTCCTATCGTTCTTGCTTATCGGTTGCGCATGGGCTGCAATGCTCGCCATGCCATTTGCAATGCTTACCAACTCGCTCTCGGGTAAGTCGCTCGGCTCATACCTCGGCTTGTTCAACTGCACTATCTGCCTTCCACAGATTGTTGCTTCATTGGTAGGTGGTATCCTTCTATCGCTGGTAGGTGGCGATGTTGTTGATGGCATCCAGACAGGCCAGATTTCGATGTTGGTGGTTGCTGGTGTATCGCTTGTGCTTGGCGCAATTGCGGTATTCGGCATCTCGACAAAGAGGGCTGAGTAGACCTTGCAGAATCGAAAAAACGAAATATAAACACAACTTTTTATTAACTTTTATTAACTAAACACTAAAACACTATGAGAAAATTCTTAACTATGTGTTTGGGTCTCGCTATTCTCGCAATGGCAATTCCCGCCCAAGTGTTTGCCCAGAGCAAATACGAGGTTAAAGGTGTGGTAGTTGATACTACCGGAACGCCGGTTATCGGAGCATCTGTTATTGAGCAGGGCACGACAAACGGTGTCACCACCGATGTTAACGGTCAGTATGTACTGCGTGTTAACAGCTCTGAGTCTATCGTAGTAATCAGCTTTATTGGTTACAAGACTCAGTCGCTCGTGGCTTCATCGAGCGCACTTAGCAACGTTGTCTTGGAGGAGGACTCTGAGATGATTGATGACGTAGTTGTCATCGGTTATGGCGTTGTTAAGAAGAACGACCTTACAGGTTCGGTTTCTACCGTTAAGGCAGACCAGACTAACAAGGGTCTTGCAACATCTCCAACTGACCTTTTGCGTGGCAAGTCTGCAGGTGTTGTAATCACCTCTGGCGATGGTGCCCCAGGTTCTGCAGCACAGATTCGTATCCGTGGTGGTTCATCACTCAACGCATCTAACGACCCATTGGTTGTTGTTGATGGTCTTCCAATCTCTAACTCTAGTATCTCTGGTGTGGGTAATGCTTTGGCATCTATCAACCCATCAGATATCGAGTCATTCACAGTATTGAAGGATGCTTCTGCAACAGCTATCTACGGTTCACGTGCATCTAACGGTGTCATCATCATCACTACTAAGAAGGGTTCAAAGTATGATTCAGCAGTGCCAAAGCTCTCTGTTGACTTCACTGCATCATTGAGCCAGAATGCTAAGTATGTCGACGTGATGACCGGCGACGAGATGCGTCAGGCTTTGGAGTGGTACTACGGTACTCAGGATACTGATGCTTACCGTTCAGCTACCAAGTATACTGATGCTAACGGCAACTACGTAAATACTGATTGGCAGCGTGAGATCTATCAGCTTGCACAGTCTTACGAGGGTAACATCGCTTTGTCAGGTAACGTTAAGATGGGTGCGAAGAACAACCTCCCATATCGTGTTTCTTACGGTTACTTGAACCAGGATGGTACTTTGAAGACATCTAACATGTCTCGTCACACCCTCTCAGTAAACCTTAACCCAAGCCTCTTGGACAACCACCTTACAGTTAGCCTTAACGGTAAGGGTATGATTATGGATACACGCTTTGCTAACACAGGCGCAGTATCTCAGGCTGTTCAGTTCGACCCTACTAAGCCAGTATACCTCTCAGATGAGGAGGCTGGCATCAATGGCTACTACACATGGCGTGGTGTTGATGGTAAGCACAACACAATGGCTAACCAGAACCCTGTAGCATTGCTTAACGACAAGTACGATATCTCTAACGCTAAGCGTTTCGTAGGTAATGCTCAGATCGACTATAAGATTCATGGTTTGGAGGATCTTCGCCTTAACCTCAACCTTGGTGTTGACGTATCAAAGTCAAATGGTACTGTTGACGTAGCTCCTGGCGCTGAGCAGTCACGCCACTCTACAGCTGAGGCTGGTTCAGGTTCACACACCAACTACTCACAGCTTAAGCGTGACCAGACTTTGGAGTTCTACGCAGCTTACGCTCATACATGGGGTAAGCACTCATTCGATGTGATGGCTGGTTACTCTTGGCAGCACTACTACTATCAGGAATACAACGCATCTAATCGTGTAGCTGACGTAACTAAGTGGGATGTTGAGTCTAATGAGCGTTATGTTCCTATGGAGCAGAT
>JAZNQJ010000241.1:0-5036 GCA_045590115.1 Alistipes sp.
TCGCCCTTCGACGACTTACCGCGCACGAAGCCTGTCGATGGGTCGTAGTAGTGTGTCCATGAGTGGCTACGTGTCTCGAGATATTCAGCCTCCTTGCTCTTACCGAGTTTGAGGGCTACCTCCAAAGCTGCTGCATCGGCGATAGCAAACTCCATGTCGTGGGCGATAGACTCCGCCTGCAGGTCGTTAGGCATGTAGCCATACTCTTTGCGGTACTTACCACCACGCATATCCTGCATATACGATGTCTCGATAGCCTTCCAAGCACGCTCGGCGTCAATGCCCTCGATATCCTTAACAACGGCATCTGCTACGGCAATGATACCTGGTGAGCCGACCATACAGCCATTATCCCAAGCCCAGAGGTGCCATATAGGCAACCATCCCTGCTCGTCGCAGAGGTTAATCATGGTGTTGATAACGTCGTCCATACGCTCGGGATGAGTGATGGTCATAAGGGGCAGCTTAGCACGGTAAGTATCCCACAACGAGAATGTTGTATAGGTATCGTGGCCAGGGTTGGCGTGAATCTTCTGGTCGGCACCGCGGTATGTGCCGTCGACATCCGAGAAGAGCGATGGTGCCACGTACATGTGGTACATGCCAGTGTAGAAAATCTCCTCCTGCTCGGCGGTAGCACCATAGATGCGAATCTTCGAAATCTCCTCGTTCCACTTGGCGTATGCCTCCTTACGTACTGTGTCGAAGTCGGCATTAGCAACCTCAGCGTCGAAGTTTTTGCGTGCGCCATCGAGGCTTGTAGATGATAGTGCCACCTTTACGCCGATAGCCTCACCTGCCTTGGTGTCGAAGTTGATGCGGTAGTACCAGTTATCCTCGCTCTCGGGAACAAACGATGTGAAGGGCTTCGAGAACTCAATCACGAAGTATACCTTCTGGTAGTTTGCCCAGCCGTAGGTGTGGCGTATACCCTCCACACGTGTGTCGCTCACAGCCTCAGCGTAGAGCTCCTCGGGGCGATCCCAGCAGCCACCATGCACAAGGTCGAGGATGATGGCAGCATTGTCACCCTCGGGGAAGGTGTAGCGGTGCAGGCCACCACGCTCAGTTGCTGTCATCTCGGCAAGGATGTCGTAGCGCGTAAGGGGCACTGAGTAGTAGCCAGGCTCGACAATCTCCTTCGAACGGTCGGCCTCGCTCCAGAAGCCTGTAGAGTAGTCGCCAAGACGACCGCGACCGTAGGGGACCTCACCCATCACAGGCATAAGCGTAACGTCGAATAGGTCGCCACAACCCGTACCAGAGAGGTGGGTGTGCGAGAATCCGATAACGCTATTCTCCGAGTCGTGGTATCCCGAGCACCAATCCCACTCCTGCGAGATGCTGGTGGGACCTACCTGTGTCATACCAAAGGGGACGTTCGCGCCTACGAATACGTGACCGTGGCCTCCCGAACCAATCTTTGGGTTAACCTTTGCGGCGTAGTCTGTTGCTGTAGGCTCAACAGCGCTCTCCGCAGCGCAGCCAACAAGCATTGCGGCTGCAATGAAAATAGTAACTAACTTCTTCATTTTAATATAGTTTTAGATTTAATTCCTTCGATTTTATAAGTTCGTCGTGCGAGATGCGGAAGCGGTTGATGGGCTTGTCACCAAGCTCCACACCATTACGTCTGATATGGTCGCCCTCGCCCTCGGTAGTAATAACGATGGTGCCGTGGTCGGTGTCGATCTCCACACGCTCAAAGCGGGGTGTGGTGATGGTATAGTATGGCTCACCTGGGCAGTCAGGGTAGATGCCCATCATCGAGAATACCGCCCACGCCGACATCGTGCCCGTGTCATCATTTCCAGGCAGACCTTCGGGCTCGGTGGTGTAGTTCTCATCGAGCAGCCTCTTCACCCAATCCTGAGTAAGGTATTCGTAGCCCTTAACGCGGCTAAAGAGGTAGGGGAAGGCGATGTCGGGCTCGTTGGTGGGGTCGTAGTGACCATTGTCAAAGACCCACTCAAGGCGCTCGACAAACTTTTTACCACCACCCATCACCTTGATAAGGCCCTCGATATCGTGGGGTACAAAGAAGGTGTAGTTCCACGAGCTACCCTCGTGGAAGCCTATGGTATTGGAGAAGTTAGCACCCGCCGCGGGGTCGAACTCGCCAACAAACTCGCCATTCTCTCCAATGGGTCGCATAGCGCCATCGGCCTTAGAGTAGTAGTTGCGCCAGCCCGCTGCACGACGCTCCATCTCGCGGGCAAACTCCTCGTCGCCCATCTCGCGGGCAAATGTGGCGAGGGCGTTATCTGCCACGTAGTACTCCAAGGCGTGCGACACGGAGTTATCGCCAGACATATCCTGCGCAAAGATGCCCACAGGGATATAGCCTCGCTCGATATAGGGGTCTATATCGCGGCGGATGGGGTTATCCTTGCCAGGGGTTGTTGCCGAGCGCTTCATCGCCTCGTAGGCTGCCTCGACGTCAAAGTCACGCAAACCCTTGAGATAGCTATCCACGATAACGGGTATCGCAGGGTCGCCCTCCATTGTAAATGTCTCACGACCATAGAGCTCCCAGCGAGGCAACCAGCCCCACTCACGTGACATATCCACCATCGAGCGAATCATGTCGGTCTGTTGTTCAGGATATACCAACGTAAGTAGTTGATGTACATTGCGGTAGGTATCCCACAATGAGAATACCGTATATCGCTCATAGCCAGTGGCTAAGCCCGTAGCGCCGCTCTCCATCGCGGGGTATTCGCCATTTACGTCGCTTACGATATTAGGGTGTAGCAACGAGTGGTATAGGGCGGTATAGAATATCGTGTGGTCATCCTCAGAGCCACCCTCTACACGTATGCGACCCAAGGCCTCGCGCCACTTGTCGTGTGCCGCGCTACACACCTCATCGAACGACTTTGTCCCCACCTCGGCCTCGAGGTTGCGGCGTGCATTTTCGATAGATACGTATGAGATACCCACCTTGACCTCGACCTCGGTGCCTGGCTCAACCTCACCAAGCGAGAAGATGGCGCCGATATCATCGCCCATAATCTCGCGCGAATAGTTTTCGTAAATCTTATATTGTCCGCTATCGCCCGACCAAGCTGCCTCGACACCTGTCATCTCGGGTTGTAGCTTCCAGTAGTTGATGCTCTTGGCAGGCTGTGATAGGCGTACGACAAAATAGACGGGGAATACCGCCTGGTTGGTGTAGCAGAAGGTGCCCAAAAGGCGCATACCCTCAATCTCCGTTGCGCTCACCTGACGAAGCATCGCACCCGATTCGTTCGATAGCGCTGTGCCAAGGTCAACGATGATGTTTGCCTCGCCACCCTCCGAGAAGGTATAGCGCTCAATAGAGGCACGCTTCGAGGCAGTTGCCTCAGCACGCACCTTAAACTGCTCGTAGGTCGTAGCATAGTAGCCTGGCTCAGCTACCTCGTCAACATATGTCGAGCCACGCAGCCTACGGTCGGCCTCAGCGTTGCCCGTTGTCGCCATGGTGATTACTGCACCAAGCTCAGGGCAGCCTACGCCACTCAAAGCACCATGAGCGAAACCCACCGAGTACTTGTTGCGTATGTCGTAAGGCGTAGACCACCAGCGGCTATCCTTATCATAGCGGTTAAGCTCCGAGCCTGTGACATTGAATGGCACAGCCGCCATCATACCATGAGGCACAACTGCACCGGGATGTGTTGCCGAGTAGTCGGCAGTGCCGATAAATGGGTCTACATATTTGGTATAGTCTGCCTCCTGTGCCAACACATGAGCGACAACAGCAATAGTTGCAAATATGGTTATTAATACTCTTCTCATTATGGAGCTGGTATAGGTTGTGTTTTCGATGCTCTATCAATATCCTCGGAGCTGCGCAGGTGTGTCTTAATAACAAAACCACCGCCTGGGGCCATTCGTATCTTTAGTTCTGTGGGGAAGTCATCTGCAAAGGTATAGCGAGTACCCTTGGTCTCTATGCGCCTATAGTCGTAGCCTGTAGAGCCATCACATTTGTCACTATATATCTCTATATCACCGTAGTAATTGGTATATGAGAATGGAAAACTGATGGTTATCTCTCGCTCGGAGCTACCATTCAGGCCTGCATAATAGAGATCGCCGCCTTTAACACTGCGCACCACGATATACTCGCCAATCTCACCCTCCTGGGCCGACCATTCGTCCCACGTGGTAGGAATTGCAGCGAGGAACTTTGTATACTCAGGCTCTGCCTCATACGCCGTAGGCGAGTCACAAAGCATGGCAAGAGGCTGGTCATAAACCACATACATAGCCAGCTGATGACACCTTGTGCCTTGGCTCATGGGGCGTGAGTAGTTTGGCTCATACTCCTCTCTTGTGGCGTTGCGCATAGCTCCCGGAGTGTAGTCCATAGGCCCTGCCAAACTACGAATAAAGGGGATGGTCACATCGTAGGTTATCTGGTCATGCTCCCTGCCGAGCCACTTCATTGTCTCAAGGCCATGAACACCCTCAAAGTTGATGGCATTAGGGTAGGTGCGCTGCAAGCCGGTAGGCTTATAAACACCATGATAATCAACGAGTAGCATGTATTTTGCGGCAATCTCGGCCAAGTCATAAACAAAGCGCACCATCTCTTGGTCGTCACGATCCATAAAGTCCACTTTGAAGCCCTTAACGCCCATCTCGGAGTAGTGCTTACACAGCCCCTCGATATCACGATTAAGCGCCCAATAGCCCGCCCAGAGGATAATGCCAACGCCACACTCCTCGCCATAAGCGACTAACTCAGGGATATCTATCTCAGGAACTACATTGTAGAGGTCTGCCTCGCCTTTAACACTCCAGCCCTCGTCCAGGATTACATACTCAATACCGTAGCGTGATGCAAAGTCGATATAGTACTTATATGTCTGGTTATTGATGCCCGGCTTGAAGTCTACGCCCTCCAAGCCCCAGTCGTTCCACCACTCCCAGGCTACCTTGCCAGGCTTGATCCACGAAGTATCCTTGATGCGGCACTCGTCTGCCAACTCCCACACGAGGTTGCTGTTTGCAAGGTCGGTGTCGTTGCCGATAACAACGCCACG
>JAZNQJ010000242.1:0-4402 GCA_045590115.1 Alistipes sp.
TGATGAACATACACCTGGGTTAACATTCATGAAGCCACCCTTAGCACGATCAAATGGAGGTGTTGCGATACGCACGTTAAGTTTGATGATATCGCCCTCAGCAGGGTACGTTGCGCATGAGTAAGCACGCACCTGAGGCTCAGGGTTAACCATCTTGAGGTTGAAGACACCCATCTTCTCCCAATCCTCGCGGTACTCAGGATCAACGTCGATATCCTTATAATCTACAGTGATTGCAGGAACGTCAATCTGGATATAACCACCCGAACGGAAGTTTAGATGCTCGCCCTCAGGGAGCTTAACGACAAACTCCTTGATGAATGTAGCCACGTTGTTGTTAGATACAACCTCGCACTCCCACTTCTTGATGCTAAGAACAGATGCAGGAACCTTAATCTGCATATCCTCCTTAACCTTAACCTGGCAGCCAAGTCTCCAGCCATCGTTGATCTGACGGCGGTTGAAGAAGCCACGCTCGGTAGGCAAAATCTCGCCACCACCCGATACTACCTGGCACTTGCACTGACCGCAGGCACCCTTACCACCGCAAGCCGATGGAAGGAAGATACCCTGCTCCGAAAGAGTGTTGAGAAGTGTAGAGCCTGCCTCAACCTCCAATACCTTATTACCCTCGTTGATGTCGATCTTTACCGAGCCTGACGAGGTGAGTTTTGCCTTTGCAAAGAGTAGCAGCACCACCAACAAGAGTGTTACTGCAAGAAAGGCAACAACAGCCCATAAAATAACTGTGAAATTCATATTCCTTACTCTTTTTAAAGGTTACAACTGAATACCTGAGAAGATCATAAAGGCCATACCCATCAAACCTGTGATGATGAAGGCGATACCTGGACCCTTCATAGCTGCAGGAACGTGTGAATACTCAATCTTCTCACGGATAGCTGCCATCATCACGATAGCCAACCACCAACCAATACCTGAGCCAAGACCGTAAACGATAGAGTCGCCCACAGAGTTGATCTCAGTACCCACCATCTGCTGCATAAAGAGCGAACCACCCATGATGGCGCAGTTTACAGCGATAAGTGGTAGGAAGATACCGAGCTGGTTATACAACGATGGAGCAAACTTCTCGACAATCATCTCAACGAGCTGTACGAATGCAGCCATAACAGCGAAGAAGAGGATGAACGACAAGAAGCTGAGGTCTACGCCCTCTACCAAAGCACCATCCTTAAGGACATACTGGTCGAGGAGGTAGTTCAAAGGTACGGTCATAACCTGAACGAAGGTAACGGCAGCACCCAAACCCAAAGCGGTCTTTACGCTCTTCGATACGGCGATGTATGAACACATACCGAAGAAGTATGCGAAGACCATGTTTTCGATAAATACCGAATTAATAAACAAATTTAACATACGCTACCCTCCTATTTTTCCTGTAAATCCTTATTAATAGAACGATGAACCCAGATGATACAGCCGATGATGATAAGGGCCATAGGTGGGAACAACATCAACGCATTGTTGGTGTAGCCGAAGCGTGCCAACACGTCGAAGCCAAAGAGTGTACCCGAACCGAACAACTCACGGAAGAAGGCTACCAACACAAGGATGAAGGCGTAGCCAAGACCGTTAGCCAAACCATCAACGAATGAGTCCCAAGGCTTGTTACCAAGAGCAAAAGCCTCAACACGACCCATCACGATACAGTTGGTGATGATAAGACCAACATATACTGAGAGCTGCTTAGATACGTCGTACATATACGCACGCAGAACCTGGTCTACGACGATTACAAGTGTTGCGATAACTACCAACTGCACGATGATACGGATACGTGAAGGCAGACCATTACGCAACAACGACATGATAAGGTTAGAGAATGCACATACGAAGGTCACCGAAAGACCCATAACCAATGCTGGCTCGAGCTTTACGGTTACGGCCAAAGCCGAGCAGATACCCAAAATCTGAACGATTACAGGGTTATTAGCTGCCAAAGGATTTGTAAAATTCTTGCTTAGTTTCATAGCTTACTCCTCCTTATTTTCTGGTTCAACATTATTATTCTCCTCTGCAGGCTGCTCCTCTGTTGCAGGCTGCTCCTCAGCAGCGGTAGTATCCTCTGCAACTGCGGCAGTGAGGGTGTCGAGGAATGATTCATACTTACCAATAGAGGTCTCAAGCATGGCGTTAACACCGTCACAAGTCTTAGTACCACCTGTGATGGCGTCTACCTGATACTCGTTCTGAGCGCCACCCTTCTGCATGCGTACTGCAAACTTACCCTCAGCATCGTAGATCGCCTTATCAGCAAATGCACCCTGAACACCAGGTGATGCAATCTCGGCACCAAGACCAGGAGTCTCACCTGCGTGGTCCATAACGATACCAGAGATCTTGAGCTTGCCGTCAACAACATAGAGCGATACATAGCCCCAGATGTCACCCCAAAGACCCTTACCTACAATAGGAAGTACATACTTTGCTACGCCATCCTTCTCGAACTTGAAGATAGGAAGGCTGTCGGTAGCCTCGCCAAGAGCCTTGCGGTTGCCGAGCAAATCGAATACCGACTGAATCTCAGCAGCATCCGTCTTCTCGATAGCGATAAACTCGCCACCGGCAACACGACCCATGGTAACAACCTCATCAAAGTTGGCATCAGCCTCGCCGAAGGCCTTCATAATAGATACCTTCTGCTCGTTAAGCACATTGGCATCCTGTGTAGGCTTAAGCCATGTAGCCAATGTAGCGAGCAATGCACCAACAATCACCACCATTACAACTGTGTAAGTGATGATATATACGTTCGAATTCTTATTGATTGCCATAGCTCCGGTTATTTAACGTTCTTAATAAGCTTCTTACGACGTGCAATGTTACGCTCTACAACGAAGTAGTCGATGAGCGGAGCCAAAGCATTCATAAACAGAATCGAAAGCATCATACCCTCAGGGTAAGCTGGGTTGATAACACGGATGAGGACTGCAAGTGCGCCCACCATGAAGCCATAGATCCACTTACCGCAGTTGGTCTGTGCAGATGTCACAGGGTCGGTAGCCATAAATACAGCACCGAATGCGAAGCCACCAACCAACAAGTGGTAGTATGCTGGGTAGTCGGTCATGCCTACAGCGTCGAATAGGTAGCCAAAGGCCAAACCGCCAACGAATACTGAGAGCATGATACGCCATGAGGCAACACCTGTGAAGAGCAAGATAACCGCACCAAGCAAGATAGCTGCTGTTGAGGTCTCACCGAGTGAGCCAGGGATAAGGCCGATGAATGCCTCAGCAACGCTCCACTGCATATCGCCGGTTGTTGCAAGCTGCTCAAGAGCAGTAGCACCTGTCTTACCATCGGCATACCACACAGCCTCACCAGACATCTGGGGGGTATATGCAAAGAATGCGAAGGCACGTGCCAACAACGCAGGGTTAAACACATTCATACCGGTACCACCAAATACCTCCTTACCGATGATTACGGCAAAGGCTGTAGAGAGTGCTACAATCCACAAAGGCACTGTCACAGGCATTACCAAAGGAATCAACAGACCTGTTACAAGGAAACCCTCGTTAATCTCGTGCTTACGCTTCTGCGCGAAGGCAAACTCGATAGCAAGACCTGTCACGTACGATACGATGATCGTTGGCAACGCCTTGAGGAAACCATACCAGAATGCTGGGAGGATACCCTCGATATCAGCCTGGTAACCAACATTATACATACCAACCAACATCGTAGGGATGAGCGCCAATACTACGACGATCATCACACGCTTGATATCGTTACAGTCACGAACGTGAGCGCCACGCTTTGTTGTGGTGTTAGGAACATAAAGGAATGTCTCGAAGCCCTCGAATGTTGAGTGCAAGAAACCGAGCTTACCGCCCTCTGAGAAGGTAGGCTTAATCTTATCTACAAATTTACGCAATCCCATAGCTTAGCTCTCCTTAATCATTAGGTTAATACCATCACGCAAGATCTGCTGCATCTCGATCTTCGATGGATCGACAAACTCGCAGAGTGCCAAATCCTCGGGAAGCACCTCGTACAAACCAAGATTCTCCATCTTGTCGAGGTCCTTAACCAAGCAGGCCTTCAACAGATACGATACATACACATCCATAGGGAGGTAGTTCTCGTAGAGGCCAGTAACTACAAATGGACGCTCACCACCATTGAGGTTGGTATCGAGTTTGTACTCCTTCTTCGGGCAGAGCCACGAGAAGTAAGCACGCGACACCGAGAAGCGGTGGAAACGGGGCATAGCCCAACCAAGCAACTCATACTTATCACCCTCGGGGATAAGGGTTACCACGTTGGCATTTGCCGCAATGTAACCATCAGCTTCGGTCTTAACACCCGAGAGAACATCTCCCGAGATGATACGAACGCTCGCAGGCTGCTTGCCAACGATGCTCTCGATAGC
>JAZNQJ010000243.1:0-3312 GCA_045590115.1 Alistipes sp.
TACGTTCGGATTTCGACCGCGCGACGAGTGAATTTTCGGGCGGTTGGCGTATGCGCGTCGAGTTGGCAAAACTCCTGTTGCGTCGTCCCTCGATTTTCCTCTTGGATGAGCCTACCAACCACCTCGACATCGAGAGTATTCAGTGGTTGGAGGAGCACCTGCGCAACTACAATGGTGCGGTACTACTAATATCGCACGATAGGGCATTCCTCGACAACGTGACAACACGCACCATAGAGCTATCCTTAGGTAAGGTTTACGACTACAAGGTGCCATACTCGAAGTTCGTAGAGCTACGTGCCGAGCGTCGCCAGCAGCAGATGGCAGCCTACGAAAATCAGCAGCGTCTAATCGAGAAGACCGAGGAGTTTATCGAGAAGTTCCGCTACAAGCCCACAAAGAGTAACCAGGTGCAGTCTCGCATCAAGCAACTTGAGAAGATCGAACGCATAGAGGTCGACGAGGAGGATTTATCACGCCTCAACATCAAGTTCCCGCCAGCACCCCGCTCAGGACAGATTGTTGCCGACATCAAGGGTGTGGGCAAGGCCTTTGGCGCAAAGCGCATATTCTCGGATGCCGAGTTTACCATAGAGCGAGGACAGAAGATTGCCCTTGTAGGACGTAATGGCGAGGGTAAGACAACCTTTGCACGACTACTCAATGGCGAGCTTGAGGCCACAGAGGGCGAGATAAAGCTCGGCGCAAATGTCAACATTGGCTACTACGCCCAGAACCAGGATGACCTTATGGATGGCGAGTTTACGGTGTTTGACACACTCGACAAGGTGGCTGTAGGTGACATCCGCACACGCCTCAGAGATATTCTCGGAGCATTCCTCTTCCGAGGCGAGGATATCGACAAGAAGGTAAAGGTGCTTTCGGGTGGCGAGCGTTCACGTCTTGCTATGGCACGTCTGATGCTTGAGCCATACAACCTACTCATCCTCGATGAGCCTACCAACCATATGGATATGCGCTCAAAGGATATCCTTAAAAATGCCCTCCAGAAATACGACGGAACGGTGGTGGTAGTATCGCACGACAGAGAGTTTCTCGATGGCCTTGTGGAGCGCATCTACGAGTTTAGAGATGGCGGCGTAAGAGAGTATCTCGGCGACATATGGTACTTCCTCGAGAAGCGCAAGGTAGAGTCACTGCAAGAGATTGAGCGAAAGGAGCGTACTGCTCCGGCAGATAAAAGTGGCGACACACCCAACCTTGGCAAGCTAACATACGAACAACGCAAGGAGCAGGAGAAGCTACTACGCAAGCTACGCAAAGCTGTAGAGAGCGTTGAGCAGGAGCTGGCACAGGTAGAGAGCGATATTGCCGCTTATGATAGGCGTTTTGCCGAGGCTACGGAGTATAACGCTGGGGACTACGCAAAGTATGATGCACTGAAGCAACACTACGACCACCTTATGCATGAGTGGGAGAAGTCATCATACGAACTTGAGATTACTGAGCAAAACATTAGAGAATAGAAATATGGAGAACATCATCTTTGGCATACGCCCCGTTGCAGAGGCTATCGAGGCTCGCAAGCAGATTGAGCGAATATACGTAAAGAAGGGTGCTGATGGTCAGCTTATGAACGACCTCAAAGACCTTATGGCACGCCACCACATACGCTATCAGGAGGTGCCTATCGAGAAACTCAACCGCCTGACACGTGGCAACCATCAGGGTGTTGTAGCACAGATTGCAGCTATTGAGTACGTGGAGCTTAACGACATCCTTGAGCGTGTACCCGAGGATGAGACACCTCTTATCGTGGTGTTTGACGGCGTGACGGATGTACGTAACTTCGGAGGTATTGCCCGCTCGGCAGAGTGTGCCGGAGCGCATGGTCTTATCACACCTCTCAAGAACTCTGCACCCGTAAATGGCGATGCTATACGTTCATCGGCAGGTGCATTGCAGAACATCCCTGTATGTCGTGTAGGCTCTATACGCAACACTCTCAAGACACTACAGGCCGAGGGATTTCAGGTGGTGGCAGCCACAGAGAAGAGCCGCAAGCTACTCTACGATGCCGACCTACGCAAGCCTACGGTAATAGTCATGGGTGCTGAGGATAAGGGCATATCTAAGGAGGTACTTAAGCTCTGCGACGAACAGCTTGCCATTCCACTTATCGGCCACACCGAGTCACTCAACGTGTCGGCAGCAGCAGCCATCATGCTCTTTGAGGTAGTACGTCAGCGCATAGGCGAGTAATGACCACTGTGCAATTAAACGATATTGGCGAGATAGAGTGTGTACGTTCACCACGTGCGCGCTCTATTCGCATTTTGGTACGTTGCGATGGCTCGGTACGCCTTACATACCCTACAACAAGTAACCTGCGTAAGGCTATGGCATTTGCCGAGAGCCGCAAAGAGTGGATAATGCGCACACGCAATAGGCTCTTACAGCGCAAAGCAAACACTACGACAATAACACGCAGTCAGGTAGAGGAGCTACGCAGCAAGGCACGTAGATACATCCCCAAAACCATAGAGCGACTATCTCGACAAACAGGGTTGTGTTACAGCTCGTTACGCATATCCTCGGCACATACTCGCTGGGGATCGTGCAGCGGTCATAATGGCATAAGCATCTCGCTATTTGTGATGCTCCTACCCGAGCATCTCAGAGAGCTGATAATACTCCACGAGTTATGCCACACACGCCACCACAATCACTCCTCAGCATTCCACGCCTTACTCAACACGCTAACCAACGGCAACGAGCAAAAACTAAATAAAGAGCTTCGTACATACCATATTCCCCAGATAGTGGAGTGATAAAAAATCGCTAACTTTTAGGGCGTACGTAGTACGAATCACGAATTTTTGAGTATCTTTGCGGCATCTTAATTAAATATAGTATGCGAAAACTACGCAATATTGCAATTATCGCCCACGTAGACCACGGTAAGACAACTCTCGTAGACAAGATGATCATGCAGGGAAACCTACTACGTGACAACGAACATACATCGGGCGACCTAATCATGGACAACAACGATATCGAGCGTGAGCGTGGTATCACCATCCTCTCGAAGAACGTATCGGTAATATACAAAGACTACAAAATCAACATCATCGACACCCCAGGTCACGCTGACTTTGGTGGCGAGGTGGAGCGTGTGCTTAACATGTGCGATGGCGTAATCCTACTTGTCGATGCCTTTGAGGGTACTATGCCTCAGACACGTTTCGTACTACAGAAGGCATTGGCATTGGGCAAGAAACCTATCGTTGTAATCAACAAGGTGGACAAGGAGAACTGTCGTCCCGACGTGGTTAACGAACAGGTATTCGA
>JAZNQJ010000244.1:0-3270 GCA_045590115.1 Alistipes sp.
GGTTGTTCCTTCTTACTCATATCTGTTTGGTTTTATATTTATTTCTACTGTTAATACTCTGTATGTTAGCTTTTTGTGCTTAGAATGGCAGCCCTATTCCGAAGCCTATGTGAAACTTATTTCGTTTGCTCAGACCTACGTTTGAGCCTTTGCCATATAACGATAGTGTTGCCGTTATTGTTGCGGACTTAGGTAGGCTGAAGAGGTTAAAGTCTACGATGATGTCGCCGCCATATGCCCATATATGTTTTCGAGGCTCGATGATATTACCAGCAGCATCAAACTTAGGACGGCTGAACGATGCATAGTCGCCACCCATGTTTAGCCTTAGGCGCTTGAAGAATATCACACCACTCCATCCTCCGTCGGGATACCATACGGGTAGCTGGTAGTTGAGCGATGCAGCAACATAATCCTCGTTAACAATGTCGTACGATGAGAAGCCTCGGGGTAGCAGTCGTGTAGACTTAAATGCCAACCCCGAAAGCACCTTGTCGGAGTGAAAACCGCCGATAGATGTCTGGTACGATGCAGCAATAGATAGCGAGTGGTGCTTGGCAAAGCCTGGGGTATATAGCTTGCCGTATACCACTGCCAGATGACCAAAGTTGTCGTTGGTGGGGTTAAGCGTATAGCTTCCCGAGATGACTATGGCCCATGGAGGCAGGAAGTCACGATGTGCCATGCGCACCTGGTCGCTAAATGTCACGCCCACGCTGAGTTGATGTACACCCATATCGTAGCCTATGGTCTCAAAGTTGGAGAGTTTACCTCCCTCCCACTTAATCTTGTCAACCTTTGCCGTCAGGCCGTTTGAGAAGTTCCACGATGCAGCTACCGATAGCTGTGTGGTGTGGTAGCCTCGCTGGAAGAGTAGTGGTAGGCTTGCCCCCGCAGCTATAGAGTAGTAGCGACCCTGCTTTGGCTGCTCGGGGTACTCGTTCTTGCCCGTCTCGGGGTTGTATATCGCCACATTGTGAATCCTCTGCTTACCACCATACGTGCCACTTGCCCATAGGTTAACGCCGAGACCGTAGTAGCGGAACATGCCCTTGAATATCGACCCCTCATCATGATTCCAGCCCCATGTTAGGAAACCCTCAGCCGTCGATAGAATGTTCTGCGACATGATGGTAGCACCTACGTTGAATGCCACTTTCGACTCCTCGACAATCTCGTATGGATTGTAAGATGCTGGCGCCCAGCTGTGTATATTGAAGGCGTGTCCTACACGACTGAAGCGACGTTGAGGATGACGCTCACGAACGGCGCTCGATGCAGCACTATTAAAGCGTACGGTATCAAGGTTGACAACCCCCCAAGGCTTACTCTCGGGGAGTAGTATCTGGTCGGGATGAGGCTTATACTCCACCTCGGTGGCTGTGGCCATAGGTTGAAATACGGGCATAAAACCTCTCTGGTCGTAGCTTGTGCCTACGACATACTCATCATCGTATGGCGCAGGGTTGAACGAGCCGTAGGCCGATGTTGATAGCTGATACTCCTTGCCCGTTGCAAGGTCGTAGTAGTGCATCTCATCACGTCCTGAGGCTATCGAGCCAAAGTATAGCTTGCCATCCTTGGCACGCAGGTCGCTTAGCGTGGTATATGCAGGGCGTGTTATGGGCGTTAGACCATCACTACCTAGACGTGCTATGTGCATGCCGTAGTCATCGGTGATGAGTAGGTACAGAGACTCGGTGCTATTATCCCACGCCATGCCATGTACCTCCTTGCCACGCTCAATGTCAATGTAGTTGCCTATCTCGGATACGCCGTTTATCACCACATGGTATCTACCATCTATGGTATACTCCACCCATGCTATGCCATGTCCTGAGGTGGGCGTAGGGTAGAGTACGCTACTCTTGCGAGGCATGCTCTTCACCTCGCCACTCTTGGTGTCGAGGTAGTAGAGGCGTGACGACACCTTCTGCTCGAAGAGCGGGCTGCGGCGATACTCCGTCCACCATAGCTTACCTGTAGAGCTTAGTGCTGGGCGAGATGATAGATATCCTATGCGTGCTATGCGATGCTCGGTGTGACGCTTTGGGTCGACAACCATGAACGACTGCGTGGTGCTGAGATCCTCCTTGAGGTATATTATCTTGCCATCGCTACGTGTCATGGGGTAGGAGTATGTGGTGTGGCTCGTAGGCTCTATGGTCTCTATTGGCTCTACGGTCTGCTCCACATCAGCAAGGTGCTTCCAATGGTCGTACAGCGTTGTAAACGTCTCATCGAAGAGTCGTGGTTGCGTTGTGCCATATAGCCTCTTAAATACCCACGAGTTGGATACTACCATGTAGGGTCGGCGTGCTGTAATCTCAGCCATGTCGTTACCGAGTATTGCGCCGTAGCGGTTATATCCGTAGCGACATATCTGATAGCCCAGCTGGTAGTGGTCGGGGATGTAGTCTTTGTACGAGCCGCAGAACCACTTATCACGATTGCGGAAACGTGTTGCTACATTGCCGTAGGCACGATATGCCAATGAGAACGATGGCTGGAGTCCACGACCGAATGTCGATAGCTCGGTCTCGGTCATCACCGCATCGCCCTCCATCATCCATAGTGGCATGAATAGCAGGCCTATTGTCGAGCTTTGCTGACCAATGATGTAGCTTAACACCTTTACAAGCCCTCGGTTGAGGTTGTTGTACTGTACAGCATGGCGATACTCGTGGGCTATGAGCTGCTTCACCCATGGCATCGAGTAGCCGTTTGTTGCGGGTGATGAGAGAAACTCCACACGCTTGGGTAGCCACATTACCAGACCATTTGACTGCATGTTGGATGGGTGTACGACAAATGGTATCGACATCTGAGGATGGCGATATCCATACGAAATATCCTTCGATACAGCGTCTAAGTAGTACATCATCTCTGTGGCAATATGTTTTGCTGTGTCGGGGTAGACCACACGATATTTTTCGCCTTTCATCTGTCTCCAACGAAACGATGTGGGATCTGCTCCCCAGCTGTAAAACTGTGCATGAGTCTTCTCTGCGATGAATAAACCACAGAGTGTCAATAATATACATATCAACATTTTCTTCATGCGTACGTGTGCGTGCTACGTGTATATATAAATAGCGTCCAAAGGTACGAAAAAAATCTCAATTATGAAAGCCCTCGACAAAAGTTTGAGGGTGGACTGTGGGTATTAAAAGCAATACCAGTGTAGTATGGGGGGGCGTGGGAGGGTATGCTTGCTACATGGGTATACTTTTATATACCCATGCAGGAAGGGATTTTTATGGGTAGTGA
>JAZNQJ010000245.1:0-4465 GCA_045590115.1 Alistipes sp.
CATGCGAAGCCCGAAAAAGCGGAGTTTACTAAGCGTAAATGAGCATTTTGAGGGCGAGCATAACGACAAAATACACTTTTTATTCAGCCTCTTTTAGTTTATATACATACTGATTGCCTACTTTGCTCGTGGCAGCGTAAACTTAAACTCAAGACCTCCCACCTTGCGGTTGTATACCTCGATGTTTCCGCCATGGAACAACACTGCATTCTTCACGATAGAGAGACCGAGACCTGTGCCACCGAGCTTGCGTGAGCGACCAGCATCTATGCGGTAGAAACGCTCGAAAATATGGCCGATATGCTCATCGTCGATACCGATACCATTGTCCGCAACGGTGATAGTGTAGAAGTTATCCTCGCTCTCTACAGCCTTAATATAGATGTCACGACCACCCGAGTAGGCAATGGCGTTGTCCGTAAGGTTTTTGAAGATAGAGATAAGCAACGATGAGTTACCACGTACCATCATAGGCTCGGGAATCTCAAGGTTGACTCTCATACGCTTAACGTCGGGGAGTAGGGCGATGTCGTCACGAATCTCCTCGATGATAGCCTTAAGGTCAACATCCTGACACTCTATGCGGTTGCTGCCATCCTCGATGCGTGTGATTGTCGACACGTCAGTGAGTAGCTGTGTTAGTCGCTGGCTGTGGGCATAGCACTTCTCGATAAACGAGCGACGCTCCTCCTCGCTCATATCAGGGTTGGTGATTATAGTCTCGAGATAGCCCTGAATAGCTGCCACAGGGGTCTTAAGCTCGTGGTTGATGTTGTTTGTAAGCTGGCGCTTGATACGTAGCTTCTCCTGCTGCTCGTGCATGGCATTCTCATGCTCTTGCTCCACAAGGCTTGAGGCATGGCGCAAGCGACGGTATAGGTCGATGATGTTGCGAGATATGTCGCCAAGCTCATCGCGTGCAAACTCGGGAATTGACTCAATGTCGGCACCATTCTCCATAGCATCGGCAATCTGCTGTAGGTTGCGGATGTTGCGGTGGCGGCGTACCGAGAGTACCACCGAGATGATGATGGCAACAATGGCGAGACCTATAATAGTATAAAAGGTACCCTCATCGGTGTGTTGCGATACTGCGAGCTTGCGTACCACCTGAAAGTGGTGGATGATAAAACCGCAGATGAGTGCGATGATGAGTAGTGAGAGAAGCAGAAATGTTCCGCCACGATAGCTAAATAACTTCCTCTTCGAATCCGTAGCCATATCCTGTTCGTGTTATTATGTGATTACCGTAATTTCCTAATTTCTTGCGCATGCGTGTGATGTTTACATCTATGGTGCGGTCGAGAACTACCACCTCGTTGCTCCATACACGCTGCATTATCTGCTCACGTGAGAATATGGTGCCTCGTGAGCTGAGTAACATCACAAGAATGTCAAACTCCTTGCGTGTGAGCGAAACCTCCACTCCATCCACCTTGCAACTCTTACGTAGGGTGTTTACCTCCAGGCCTCGGAAGATTATGATGCCGTCATCTGCGGTGGTTGCTGTTGGCTCAAGGCTCGTTGTGCGCTTCGTGCGACGTAGTACGCTACGTACACGTGCCGTAACCTCAGCTACGGAGAAGGGCTTGGGGATGTAGTCATCAGCACCTATGTCAAGTCCCTTGATCTTATCCTCTACGCTATCACGTGCCGTACAGAAGATTATCGGTATGTCGGCCGTCTCGCTCTTCTTGCGTAGTATGCGGGCGAAGCCGAAGCCACTTAGCTCGCCCATCATCACATCGATGATCATCAGGTCGTAGCCTCCAAGCTCCAATGTTAGTGCCTCCTCGGCACTGAGCGCTGTGGTCACGTCGTAGCCCTCACGCTCAAGGTTAAACTTTAGAATCTCACACAACGACTCCTCGTCGTCAACAACTAAAATACGATACTTGCTCATACTTATAGTATATATTCTCTCTGCCTCACGCAGTGCATAATGCTGCATATACCGACAAATATACAAATATTTTAGCTAAAAAACAACTGTTACCTAAAAATATTTGCACTCATCGCCCGATGTGAAAAATTGGGGTGGTGTGGTACGGTGTAATAAGTTTGTAACAAGAATGTAACAAAAAATGTGTAACTTTGCGTTCAAGAAACATTTTTTGTATGGATCTATTTATAGTCATCACCCTCGCACTTCTTGCGGTAATGGGTATCGTTGTTGGCGTCTCGAACGACGCTGTAAACTTCCTTAATTCAGCATTTGGCTCAAAGGTAGCAAGTAAAAACGTAATCCTCTCGGTGGCTGCCGTAGGCGTAATGGTCGGCGTAATGACATCGAGTGGTATGATGGATGTGGCACGTAGCGGTGTATTCTATCCCGATAAGTTCACCTATGAGGAGATTATGGTGCTGTTCCTGGGTATGATGCTATCGAACATCATCCTCCTGGATATCTACAACTCGCTCGGACTGCCTACATCTACCACCGTATCGTTGGTATTCGGTTTGCTCGGCTCGGCACTTGCACTTGCATTCTACAACGTGTGGGGTGGCGACACAACCTATGGTATTGGCGAGTATATCAACTCCGGAAATGCCCTCACGATAGTCTCAGGTATTCTGCTGTCGGTGGTCTTGGCATTCTTCACAGGCCACTTGCTGATGTACATTTCACGAGTCATCTTCTCGTTCCGCTACCATAAGATATTCAACCGCTATGGTGCTTTGTGGTGCGGTATTACCATCGCCGGTATTATCTACTTTACGGTGTTCAAGGGTCTTAAGAGTTCAGGCCTTATCCCCGCAGAGCTTACCGCCTATGTGAACGAGAATACAGCACTATCGCTACTAATACTTTGGGCTGGAAGTAGCCTTCTGCTATGGATACTCCAGCGCCTCAAGGTCAATATCTTGCGAGTATCTATCCTCGCAGGTACATTCTCGCTTGCGTTGGCATTTGCGGGTAACGACCTTGTGAACTTTATCGGTGTACCCTACGCAGGCTACGACTCATATATGATTGCCCAGGCTGCTGATGCACCTATAGAGTCTATGTCGGCATTGGCATATCCTACACAGGCAAACTTCTGGATTATGTGTGCTGCGGGTGTTGTGATGGTTGTCACGCTATTTACCTCTAAGAAGGCTATGCGTGTTATCGAGACCGAGCGTAAGCTATCGTCGCAGAGCGAGGAGGCACCAACAAATAGCGAGGCAACGATGGCCTCACGAGGTATTGTGCGTGGCGCACGTGCCATGAATGATGCCCTCGCAGCGATAACTCCTAAACGTGTCAAGGATGGCATCAACAGCCGCTTTGTGCCTCTCTCGGAGGAGGAGCGTGGCGATGTAAACTACGACCTTATTCGTGCTACGGTAAACCTTACGGCTGCAGCTATCCTCATATCTATAGGTACTCAGCTCAAGTTGCCACTATCTACAACCTATGTAGTATTCATGGTTTCGATGGGTACATCGTTAGCCGATAGAGCATGGGGTCGTGAGAGTGCTGTATACCGCATCACAGGTGTTACTACGGTAATCATGGGATGGTTTATTACTGCTGTCGGTGGCTTTATCATCGCACTTGGCGTAACCCTAATACTCGCATATGGTGGTAGCATTGCCATTATTGTGGTTACACTCATCTGCTTAGGCCTTGTAATAAAGAGTAATTTCAAAAAGGATAACTCTAAGAAGGAGGTTGAGGCCTCTGCGGTGGCTAAGATTGGCGACACCCTGAAGCAGAGCCCTGAGGAGGCACTCATAACCTACACCGAGCAGGTATGTGCATCGATGGAGAAGGTGACAATGATATACGACCGAACAATTGTCGCTGTATTCAAGGAGAACCGTAAAGTACTCAAGGATATGATGCGTGAGGCTGAGGAGTTCTACCAATCTACACGTCAGCAGAAGTATGAGATTATGCCTCTGCTACGCTCGTTGCAGGATAGCGACGTAAGCACAGGTCACTACTACGTGCAGGTTGTCGACTATATCTCGGAGACCAGCAAGGCACTGCTCCACATCACCCGCCCATGTTATAAGCATGTGGACAACAACCATACAGGACTCTCTAAGGAGCAGGTATACGACCTCAAGCGCATCAACGATCATGTAGAGGAGATATTCGGTGAGATTAACACCATGCTACGTACCCGCTCGTTCAACCAGATGGAGATGGTGCTTAATAAGCGTGATGAGATGTTCGACCTTATCGATGAGGTTATGCAGAATCAGCTTCGCCGTCTACGTGACACCGGAGGCTCATCATCTGCTAATATGCTCTTCTTCAACATCCTCACCGAGACCAAGACTATGATTTTGCACTCGAGAAATATTATGAAGTCGTTGGAGCATTTTGTGGACGAAACCAAATAATTTTCGATTTTATTGGGCATCTTTAGCCCATCCCTAAAAGTAGACTACCGTAGGCTGTACGTTTTAGTACTATCCTACGGTAGTCTCTTTTGCGATGTACCACATCTATGACCTTCTAATCAAAAAT
>JAZNQJ010000246.1:0-8639 GCA_045590115.1 Alistipes sp.
GACCACGTGTTTTTGTGCAGGTCCGCCGTTTCGACAAAGGAGACCATCGAGGTGAACGGCGAAACCTATCCCGTGTATAAGATGGAAATCTCTAACACATCTCACCCATTCTACACAGGTAAGATGAAGTTGGTAGACACCGCTGGTCGTGTGGATAAGTTTATGAGCCGTTACGCAAAGCGCTACGATAAGAAGAACAAGTAGTAGATACTTGTTTCTCACAAGAGTGAGTGAGGTCAGCAAGATGCTGATCTCACTTTTTTTTGCGTAGCCACTGCTTGTAGTCGCAATCTACCGAGAGCGTGCGCTGCACTCTCCACCAGGGTATGGTGCCGATGCCCTGAGGCTTAGGCTGCGGAGTTTGTTCGGTGTTCGTTCGTTCGTTTTCCCTATGAAAAAGAACGAACGAACACTTTACTTATTCAACGCTCTTGTATCCCAGCTCTTCGGCGATTTGTTGTAGGGACTTGCCCTTCTTAGGCACATGGTCGCCATTCGGGGTATTATCGCAAGATGCTGATCTCTATAGGCGTGGCTGAATGAGGTAAATTATATCGCAGAGTATAAATAATGCCTTAAATGTTTGGTTATTAGCAAAATTATATTTAATTTTGGATACACAAACAATACTTAACATATGACTCTAAAACATAAGCGCCTCGGCGCTCTTTTTGCGCTTTTATGCGTTGTGCTATTTGCCGGATGCTCCCAGCCTGAGCAGCAGATGGCATACCAGCTACAGCTATCTACCACAGGTCTTGGCTTTGGTGCTGAGGGTGGTAGTGGCATAATTGAAGTTACGCCACACCCCGAAACCCTAAAGTGGGAGGTGGATAGCACTAATCTCGCCTCTTGGGCCGAGGTTGAGGTTGTGAAGGGCATGATCAGCGTTACTGCTGAGGCTAACTCAGATATCTCGCCCCGCCACACATCATTCATCATCGTAAGCCCACAAAACCTCTTTGGTAGTATTGAGATTTCACTCAGTCAAGAGGCTATGTTAACCTCTACACTAAAGGTGGATGCCCCCGAGAGCTATGCTTTTGACTCTGCTGCAGCGAGCTACACCTTTGGCGTGCGCTCAAACATAGAGTGGGGTATTGAGGCTGATGCCGAGTGGCTAAGCGTAAAGGCCGAGCATGAGGCTCAGCGTGCCACAATCACGGTTGAGGCTAACGATGGCGACATTGAGCGTGAGGCAAAGGTGAGAATCGAGGCGGGTAATAAGGCCTATATCATTGCCG
The DNA here is from genome assembly GCA_045590115.1 of Alistipes sp. GTDB lineage: Bacteria > Bacteroidota > Bacteroidia > Bacteroidales > Rikenellaceae > Alistipes. The sequence goes on from JAZNQJ010000246.1 coordinate 1,245, forward strand.
TTATGCAGGGTACACACGCCAATAATCCATACTATCGTCTATTGGGCAATTGGGAGATTACCGCATCTAAATGGTTCTACTCGCCAAATGGCTCGCTCAACAGCCTTGATTATGCGCCCAACCCTTCGGACTACTACCTTGTTTTCAAACTAGAGGAGGTGGAGTACGGCAAGAGCCTTGTGATGAGTGACTTCCTATATCCAGGCACTAAGCTTGAGGTGCGCTACAACCCCGAAACAGGTGGCTTTATAATCCCCTTTGGCTGGACAGTCCTCTCGTACGATGTCTTCCTCTACGTTACGCTGCTAAACTCTACACAGTTCTCATATGCATCGATAGAGGTTGACGCAACGCCTAACGATGAGTGTACGGCACTTACGCTCGATATGCCTACGGTAGATGGCTTCAACTACGTGGGCTTTGGCCTATGGACCTACGATGAGAATGGTAATAAGATAGCCGTAGGCTCTAACTACCGACCTACGATGTTCCCTATGGGCGATATTCAATTTATTAAAAAGAGCGAGTAACGATGAGAAACTTCCGATATATAACCTTTGCGCTACTTGTTGCCCTATTTGCGGCGTGTAGCCAGACAGAGATTGACAATACCCCTCCACAGTCTGAGGGTCGTGTGCAGCTCGACGTAAGCTCTGAGAGCGGACTATTTGCCACTATCGACGGTGTGCCTACCATCGGCTTTAAGAGTCGTGGTGGCGAGCTGTTGTTGGATGTAGTGACCAATGTGGGGGAGTGGAACTATGAGGTGGATGCCGAGTGGCTCACTCTATCTAAGGATGACTACTTCCTATATGTTTCGGCCGAGGCTAATACTTCGGCGGAGAGTCGTCAGGCGGTGATTACAATTGTTGCCAACGACGGACAGCGTGGTGCTGAGTGTCGTGTTACGGTGCGTCAGAATGGTGCTGGCACGCCAGAACTATCGCTTGCTATCGCAGAGCATAACTTCGAGGCGCACACCAACCTGCAACATACCATTGGCGTAGATGCCACGACTGAGGATTGGACCTTTGAGGCAACCTGCAGCTGGTTGCTTATAGAGCCTACGGCTGAGGGCTTGCGCCTTACGGCAGATGATAACAAGGCACATGCTCAGCGTCAGACAAAGATTGTAGTGCGTGCCTCAGAGGCCTTAGATGCAGACTTTGAGACACTCACAGTCAAGCAGGATGGCTCGGCATTTATCATCCTCAGCAGCCATAATGTGGCTACGGATGATGAGGGAGGTGTAAAACGCCTTATGCTTAGCTCTAACCCTGAGCTTGAGTGGGACATCGCAGAGACTACTGCCGAGTGGTTTACGGTTGAGAAGGAGGAGGGTAGTGTTGCCGTTACTATCAACTCCAATATGGGTGGCAATGAGCGTCGAGGCTCGTTTAGGGTTGTTGTTGGCGATGAGAATAATATGGCTGAGGCTACGGTTAACGTGCTTCAGATTGGTCCTGATACGGAGGAGCTTATCTATGAGATTGAGACTACCGAGCCTAACCAGCGCATTACGGCAGCTCCTATGCTCTCGCCAAGTGGCGGAGGAAGGATTGAGGTAGATTGGGGCGATGGCTCAGATGTTGAGGAGTTTGTTGAGGTGCGTGGCTACCACGACTATGCTACACCAGGCCTATATACCATCATCATTACGGGTGAGGCCAAGTCGCTGAGGTTTGGTGCTGATGATACGGTAAGCTACGACCTGCGTAACGTAATCTCGTGGGGCGTGATGGGATATACACAGGCTACGGATATGTGCTTGGGCTGTGTTAACCTGCAGTCGATACCTAACGATGTGGCTGGCTCGTTTGCTAATGTCAAGACCTTCAATGGTGCCTTCTCGTGCTGTGAGTCGCTCGAGGAGATTCCTTCGGGCTTGTTCCGCCATGCTACCACAGCCAAACGATTTGAGGATTGCTTCTCACACACAGCATCTATTAGTGAGATACCTGCCGACCTATTTAAAAACTGTGTTGCTGCGGAGGATTTGTCCTATGCCTTCTACGCTACGGGTTCGGGCATTGTAGATACCAACCAGACACTTACCAACTTCTCGTCGGTAAGCGAGCAGGTGCGCTTGGGCAAGCTCAAGAGTCTGCCTGAGGGCTTGTTTGCTAACTGCCCAAATATCACACAGCTCGACTACGTGTTTGGTGCTACGGCTATCGAGTCGATACCAGAGGATATCTTCTCTACAGCGAGTGCCGCTACTAAGTTTACGGGTGCTTTCTCGGCTTGCGTATGCTTAAAGAAGATACCTTACGACCTTATGGCAAACACTACTGCCGCCTTAGACATAAAGTATATGTTTGCGGGTTGCTCATCAATTACCGAGATTCCTTCGGGCGTATTCCGTAACAATGCTGCGGTTACTAACCTTGAGTATATCTTCTATAAGACGGGCGTAACCACCCTGCAGCAGGGTATCTTCGAGGGTTTGACGGGTGCCAAGACCATTGGTGCGGTGTTCCAGGACTGCACTAAGCTTACAACCATCGAGGAGGGTGTGTTCGACGGCCTTACTTCGGCTAAGTCGTTCCGCTACTGCTTTGCCGATTGTAGCTCGCTGCGCACCATCCCTGAGGGCTTGTTGCGAGATATGACGTTGGCCTATGAGTTTACATATATGTTCCACAATACCGCTTTGGAGTCGGTGCCTCAGGGGCTATTTAAGGATGCTCGTGACTACTCATCGGCAGACTTTACATATATGTTCTCAGAGTGTCCAAACCTAAAGAGTGTGCCAGCAGGGTTGTTCGATACCTTTACGAAGGTTACCTCGCCAGGCTATCGTAACTTGTTCGATAAGTCGGGTGTTGAGACCATCCCTGCGGGGTTGTTTGCCAAGAGCGTAAATGTCTCTACGGGCTTTGAGAGCCTCTTTGAGAACTGCCCTGAGCTACATACCATCGAGGGCTCTATCTTCCCTGAGAATAGCGGTGTTTCCTCTATCGGCTATATGTTCTGCAACTGTCCTAAACTGAAGAACATCCCTGAGGATCTGTTTGCACCCTTTGGCGAGGCAAAGCTCAAGTTTACAGCTATATTTGCAGGCTGTGAGTCGCTTGAGGAGATTCCTGCCGGGCTATTTGCATCTAACCCTAAGGCTAAGCAGTTCTCTGAGACCTTTGCCGACTGTGTGTCGCTAAAGAGCATACCCGAAGGGTTGCTTGCGACTTGCCCCGATATTACTACCGTAAAGGGCATGTTTCATGGTTGCACAGCCTTGGAGAGCATCCCCGAAGAGCTGTTCGTAAATAATGTGGCTATCACCTCGTTTGAGACTACATTTGCAGAGTGTACTAAGCTAAAGAGCATACCTGAGAATTTGTTCTCGTCGATAGGTACTAAGACCTCGGCAGTGACATTCTCGCAGTGCTTTGCCGAGTGCGCATCGCTTGAGAGCATCCCTGCGGGATTGTTCGACACTGTACGTCGTATTAACTATATTGATGGTTGCTTTGAGAATTGCAGAACATTGAAGGGTGAGTCGCCATATACGATCATCACAGCTGAGGATGGCACCCAAACAAAGGTACACCTCTATGAGCGTACCAAGGGTACCGACTTCCCTAATGCCCCAACGTCAAGCTCGGCACATGCCGGATGTTTTGCTGGGTGCATCAAACTTAGCGACTATAAGGATATGCCTGATACGTGGAAAAATTAGCGTTACGTTATGAATAAGATACTTACATATATGTCTGTCCTACTTCTTGTTATGATAGTAGGATGTAGCAAACAACCTGCCGAGATTATCTATCCCGAGCCTGACTATGCCAATGTGCAGCTCTCTTCTGCAAGTGCCGTTCTTGGACTTGAAGGGGGTAGAAAGCAGATATTTGTTGCAACAAATCGTGATACATGGACTCCTGAGTGCGATGCCGAGTGGGTAGACCTCAGCATTGAGGATAATTCGCTGACAATATATGCCGATGCGAACGATACCAACCTTAATCGTACGGCCATAATCAATGTTGTGGCTGGTACTAACCCCGATACCTCGGTGGCTCGCTTCAAGCTGCTGCAGCTTGGCGACGAGGCTACAGACCTCTCGGCGGAGGCTACAGCTAACTGCTATATTGCCCCTACGCAGTCGACGCTTAAGTTTAAGGCTACGGTCAAGGGTAATGGCGAGAATAGAGATAATTCACGCTATGTGTCTACTTATGGAGTGGCCATCGAGGGCGCTTCGTATGCCGATGTGGTGTGGGAGGCGACCTACGATAGCGATAAGACACGCAGTGTGCGCATCATCGAAAAGGAGCCTGTATATGCCGATGGATATGTCTACCTGAGTACGGGTGATGTTGAGGGTAATGCCCTTGTTGCGGTTTACGATGGTAGTGGCGAGCTGCTATGGAGCTGGCACCTGTGGGTTACCGATGCCGAGATGGAACACTCTGCGGCAAATGGCTTGGAGTGGATGGATCGTAATCTCGGTGCGCTGACTACCGAGATGGGCGATATCGCTAATCGTGGTATGATATATCAGTGGGGACGCAAGGAGCCATTCCTACCCTCGCCTGCCGAGTATGTGGCGATGCCCACACATAGCTACGATGAGAACTACGACCTTGCAGAGACCGAGGAGGAGTATGCCGCTATCCAGGCTGAGATTGAGCGACTGCGTATGATTGTCAATATCAACAATCCGCAGACTGGCGATGGCGAGTATGAGTGGGAGTATGTGGGCTATCCTGCCCCTGTGGCACTCAATGCTCCAGGCAATATCAAGTATGCCCTTGAGCATCCTACGACATTCCTTGCCTGCAGAAGCGATATTCCTATTGGCGAGTACGTCTTTGATTGGTATATGCAGCAGGATTTGATGAATACCTCCGGAGAGCTGATGCAGTCAGATTCTCAGCTATGGGGCGATGCTGTAGCGGGTACCGAGTATAAGACAATATTCGATCCATGCCCTCCTGGCTACTGTGTGCCACCATGTGGTGCCTTTGGCGAGATTCCTTCGGAGTATGCCTGCTCGTATGTTAGCGATGAGTGGACCAAGGAGGAGTATGGCTGGCGTTGGACAGGTGGCAATGGCGATTTCTTCCCCGCAACAGGCAACTACGACGTGTCGGGACTTATGGGCGAGACCTCGGAGAAGATGCTCTATTGGACTGCCGAGAGCTTTGGTAGTGGTAGTTCGGGCTTTGGCAAGGCTGCAACACTCTTTGTGGCATTTAACGATGTCTACTATGGCATCTACCCGCTGCTCGATGCTACGGTAGCCAGCTCATGGTACTCATATGGCGCACGTGCCTATGGTGCTGCGCTACGCTGTGTTAAGGAGCAGAGTAATAACTAATTATAAACAAATAATACTAAAAAGATGGACACTAAAAATTACACATCACCCGAACTCTTGGTAGAGTATATCGAGGTGGAGCAGGGCTTCGGCCTAAGCAACTATGGCGACTATGGCGAGCCAGGACAGGACTCTGGTTATAACGATTCGGATTGGGATCTCTAAAATTTGTTGGCTATGAAGAAGTTTTTTAGATCAGTGATGCTTGTTGCTGTAGCAGCAATGGGCTTTGTGGCTTGCCAGAGTGAGTTTGATGAGCCTAATGTTAACCAGCCGATGGCTGATGAGGTTGTTGTTAGGTTTGTTGCTGATGAGCCTGCAACACGTACTGCGGTAGATACCTCAAGCGATGAGGCACCTGTGTTTAGCTGGAGCGATAGCGAGACCTTTGCCGTTTTGGAGCAAACCGATGCCTTGGCCGTAGGCTCGAATGTTGCTTTCGAGAAGGTCGATGGTAAGGCTAATATTCGCGCTACCTTTGCCAAGAACGAGGGCAAGAGCGAGTATAAGTATGTAACTGTATATCCTGCATCGGGTTATGTTTCGGCAGAGAGTATTGATGCAGCAACACTACAGTTGCCCGCAGCTCAGACTATGGCCACAGGGTCATACGATCCTAATGCCGACCTTATGTTATCTAAGGTTGTCACTACTGCAGCACAGCCTACTGAGGCACAGCAGGTAGAGTTCACTCGTATGGTGGCTGTTGTTAAGCTAACACTTAAGAACTTTAACCTTGAGGCTGGCGACGAGGTTGAGAAGGTGGTGTTTATGGCCGACGGTAAGGCTCTTGCCGGTACTGTTACCACTAACCTTAATGCTCCTCACGATTTCACTGTAGCTGAGGGTGTTAGCAGTGTGAGCGTGGCTACAACTGCACATGACAATATCTACTTCAATGTGTTGCCTACCGTGCTTGAGGCTGGCGATAGCTACACTGTTATTGTTATTACCAACAAGAAGCTCTACGTTAAGCAGGGTAGTGTTCCTGCTGAGAAGTCGTTGTCGCTTGAGGTAGGTATGGTAAACCGTTTTGGTGTGAATATGATGGGTATTGTGGGTAGCGAGAAGTGGACACTTGTTCGTGATGCCTCTACACTTACCGAGGGCGATATCATCACTATTGCAGCGAAGGATTATGACAAGGCAATTAGCAAGAAGCTCTATAGCAATGCATCGGAGACCTCTACATCGGCACGTCGTGGTGCGGTGGATATCTCTAAGCTTGAGAATTATCTCATTGCTAATGAGACCGTTCAGCCATTTACATTGGTTGCCGGCGCTTCTGAGGGTACATTCTCGTTCTACGATGCAGATCGTGAGAAGTTCCTCGTATCGAACAACAAAACTTCGCGCTACCTTATCAATCAGGCATATATTGATGCCAACACATCATTTGCTATTACTATCAATGCTGAGGATGGCGATGCTACTGTAAAGAATACCGAGGGCGAATATACGGATAATATGATTCGCTACTACAACTCATCAACGTATTTCTATAGCGGCACAAGTGCTAATCAGGCAATATGTGTCTATAAGCTTGAGGGTGCTGTGGGTACTATTCCTACAATTGATGCAAACGTCACCGTTCCTGATTCAGATGAGCCTGTTGTAATCGCTGAGGAGGGTGCTACGGAGCCTACTGCTATCAGCACTGAGCAGGTGACATTCAACTACGTTGGCGAGTGGGCAATCTCGGCTGAGGCAGAGGCTGAGTGGTTGAGCGTAGCTTACGACACCGAGAACAACCGCCTAACATATACTGCTGAGGCTAACACAGGTGCTAAGCGTGAGACTGAGGTAACTATCACCGCATCTATGGAGGGTCAGGAGTCGCTTACATGGTCGTTTAAGGTAGTTCAGAAGGGCGTTCCTCAGGATATCTCTATCGCTGACTTCGTTAAGTTGGTTAAGGATGAGAACTCTACATATAAGCTTACAGGTCGCATTACAGAGATGTCCACATCAAGTAGCGGTACATTTAAGCTTGCTGATAGCGAGGGTAATATTGCTACCATTCAGTACCTCTACACCGATGGTGGCGATAAGGTGTCTGGTAACAACGAGAT
>JAZNQJ010000247.1:0-5268 GCA_045590115.1 Alistipes sp.
TCAAAGGTCAAGATGGCTATCAAGTGGCAGGACGAGGCTCGTTCTATGGAGCTATATGACGGCGAGAGCTATCGACGCTATCAGAACGGGCAATTAGTAGTTGAACGACCCGACGGAGGTATCGACCTCACTCCGCTCGCTTCGCTCGATAATTTGAAGGAGTACGCCTTGCTAACGGGCATACTGCTAAAATTCCGTGAGGAGGGCGATATGGTCTATGTTAGCACCAGGGGCGACAAAGTCGGGATCGTTGCTCGTTTCTCAAAGAGCGAGGGTCGCCTGCTCGGTGCCGAGTGCTCAGGGCTATACAACGGGCAGCAGGTTACGGTACTCACCGTCGATCAGATCGACTTCGATGTACCACCCGCCGAGTAAGTGCTACGCATCCTACTATAACACTGGCCACACCACTCGTAGAGTAGTCTGTTAAGTCGAGGGCAGGCTACTATGTGACCTGAATTAAATGTCATAAAAGACCAAGAAATAGATTTCTTGATAGAAGGGGTTAGATGTGGCCTCGATTAAGATATTGGGCTGGATAGGAGATACTAAGCGTATTTCCTATTCAGCCCAATGATTGAGAGGAAGGCAGATGACCCCTTATCTCAAGAAATTACTTTTTAACGAAACGATCAACTACACATGCACATGCTGCGTCGCCGGTGATGTTAAGCGTGGTACGTATCATATCGAAGATACGATCGAGGGCATAGAAGAGTGGTAGACCCTCAAGAGGGATACCAGCAGATACAAGCACCGCAGCAGCAAGGAGTGTAGGGCCGGGAACGCCTGCCTGACCGATAGCACCGAGTGTGCAGACAACAGTGATAGAGACGTAGCTATCCATAGTAAGCTCAATGCCGTAGAACTGCGCAAAGAAGATTGCCAGAAGTGCGTAGTAGATAGCATTACCCGACATATTGATAGTAGCGCCCAGAGGTAGCACAAAGCCTGCTGTCTGCTTCGATACGCCCATCTGCTCACAAGCCTCCATATTCACAGGGAGTGTAGCCAACGATGAGGCGGTAGAGAACGACACCACCTGAGGCTTAATCATAGCTCGGAAGTAGTCACGGAGCTTAACACGTGAGAATAGCGATACGGTCAATGGGTAGAGGCCAAAACCTATGATAAGCACCGCCAAGAGATCAATCCAAAGCACATTGGCCATCTGCAATAGCTGGTCGAAGCCGAATGTTCCCGTAGCGTCGGCGATAAGGCCAAAGACGCCGAAAGGAGCTACGAGCATAACCTTGCCGATGCACCACACAAGAGCATCGAGGATGATATTTAGGCCACCAACAACCTTACGGCGAGGCTCATCCTTAAGTGTAGAGATACCAAAGCCGAGGAAGAGGCCGAAGATGATGATTTGAAGGATATCGCCCTGGGCAAGCGCACGTATAGGATTTTCTGGAATCATGCCTATGACAGTATCCCAAAAGCCCATAGCAGCAGGAGCAGCCTCCGCAGTGGCTGAAGCACCCACAGCATCGAGAGCAGCCATACCCTCAGCACCCACATGTACACCAGGCTCAAACAGCTCTGCAAGGAATATTGCCAGAGTAATAGAGATAGCCGTAGTTGCCAGCATATAGAGGATGCTGATACCACCCACAAGACCTGCTGAGCGGGTCTCGCCAAGGGCTGCAGCACCGCTAATGATTGACACCGCAACCAAAGGTACTACGAGCATCTTGATAAGCTGAATAAAGAGGTCGCCCAAGGGCTTAAACATAGAGGCTTCGGGACCCATGGCAACGCCCACAATAGCACCTACGACCATGGCGATGATAATCCACACGCCGAGATTTTTAAGTAGCTTTTTCATTATCATACATATATTTACTACAAAGGTAGCATTTTGCTCTAAAAGTGCAATACTCACGCCTAAAAATCTTGGCCACACACTGAATTTAATCTAAAATTAGTATATTTGTAGAAAATTATATGAGTATGGAACGTAAGAGGATTGTTGTATTTACGGGCGCTGGTGTGAGCGCAGATAGTGGCATCGCCACATTTCGTGATGCGGATGGCCTATGGGCCAACTACCGCATAGAGGAGGTATGTACCCCTGAGGCACTGCAGCGTGATCGTGCCAAGGTTATCGAGTTTTACAACCTACGCCGTCGTGAGTCGCTAACAAAAAAGCCTAACGCCGGACACCTGGCCATAGCCTCGATGGAGGAGTGGGCAGATGTGACAGTAATCACACAGAACGTCGACAACCTCCACGAGCAGGCAGGCTCAAAGCGTGTGGTACACCTCCATGGCGAGCTTATGAAGCTACGTTCGGAGCGTAACCCTGAGCTTATCTACGATATAAACGATGGCTGGGAGCAGGATCTCGATGCTCGTGGCGAGGATGGCGCACTGCTACGCCCACATATCGTATTTTTCGGCGAGTCGGTGCCTATGTTCGATACTGCTTGTCGTATTGTCAGGTCGGCAGACATACTCATCATCGTGGGTACGTCGCTTGCTGTCTACCCCGCTGCTTCGCTGGTATACTATGTGCGTGACCACAAGGTGCCTATCTACCTTGTCGACCCAGGCAACCCAAGCACCGAGATGATACGTAACCCTCTGCAACATATCAAGGAGCGTGGCGCTATAGGTGTGCCACAACTCGTAGCACAACTCAAGGATGAGCTTACGAAGTAGAGTTAGGGAGCGTGCCTCGGAGCTACGTTCGTACTGTCAGGAGCATGGCTACAACACACGTGTGGCATTGTTTGTTGACCTGAGTCGTCACTCTGGGCGCAGAAGATTTGTGGCGTGGAGCTTTGAGCTTAATGCGCCACTATTCACATGCCCTGTAAGCCATGGTAGCGGCTCGGAGCTATCACACCAACGTACAGCATATGCATACACATCTAACGAGGATGGCTCACACCTATCATCCGTAGGTCGTGCCTTAATAGCTGAGCGATACGAAGGTCGCTATGGCATAGCCTATAGGCTTGATGGCCTCGATGCGACAAATAGCAACCTACGCCCTCGATGTGTGGTGCTTCATGGCTGGGAACATACCACAGACCACCCTATCTGGCCACGTGCTACGGTGGGTAGTTTTGGCTGTCCTGTATTATCACGCCGAATGATGCAAAAAGTAGACACCCTGCTCCAGGCGGAACAAGGTGTCATACTCTACACGTTTATCTAAAGCGCTCTACTTGAAATAGATATCCAGCAACTCCTTAGCGGCGATGAACGATGATAGCTTGGCATCGAGGACACGCTGCTCGACATCGGCCATGCGCTCCTGAATCTCAGGATTGTTATAGAAGCTCGACTTCAGAGTCTCGTTAATAGTCTCATACATCCAATACTTATTCTGGCGGTTACGGTTTGACGTGAAGTAACCGTTAAGTTCTATATGTTGTAGGTATTGCTCCACACCCTGCCATACCTCCTCGAGGCCTGTACCCTCAAGCGATGAGCAGGTATATACCTGTGGTCGCCAGCCCGATTCGGCAAGTGGGAATAGGTGTAAAGCTCCCTGATACTGCGCCTTGGCAAGCTCTGCCTTGGTGATATTCTCGCCATCGGCCTTGGTGATAACCATCATGTCGGCCATCTCCATGATACCTCGCTTAATACCCTGAAGCTCATCGCCAGCACCCGAGATTTGGAGCATCATAAACATATCGACCATAGAGTGTACCGCAGTCTCGCTCTGACCCACACCTACAGTCTCAATAAATATCACATCGAAGCCCGCAGCCTCGCATAGCACAATGGTCTCACGAGTCTTGCGAGCCACGCCACCTAACGAGCCTGCCGAGGGCGAAGGACGCACAAAGATATCGGGGTTGTGACATATGGTCTCCATACGTGTCTTATCGCCAAGGATAGAGCCACCGCTACGCTCCGATGATGGGTCGATAGCCAACACTGCAAGTTTATGCTTATATGATGTTATTATGTTACCCACAGCCTCGATAAAGCTCGACTTACCAGCACCCGGAACACCCGTAATACCGATACGTACCGACTTGCCCGAATGGGGCAAGCAACGCTCAATAATCTCCTGAGCCTGAGCGTAGTGCGTAGGATTATTGCTCTCAATAAGAGTGATTGCCTGAGCAAGGATTGTGATGTTGCCTGCAAGTATGCCATCGACATACTCGTCGGTGGTCATCTGACGACGCTTGCGACGTACAAAATAGGGGTTAACAACAGGTTTATCCTCAACGCCCTCAGTCACGTTTAGGGCGCTATCGTGGTGCTGATCGAGATACTCTTTCTCGTAATGCTCAATCTTTGTATATGACATTGTTATTGGTATTAGGTTTTACATTAGACTTTCCAATCACGCTATATAGTTGCTCGACACCAAGCTGACCAAGCGAACCAAACCACATCACACGACGGCTCTTGGTTTGGTAGACCACAGCAAAGGGTATATGCTGCACATTGAAGTTCTCGAAAGTACGGAAGTTATTATCAAAAGCTACAATAGTGTCGGGGGAGGTAAAGCTATTAAGCACCTCCTGCTCAAAGCCATCCTGCTCGGTAGTGATAAGCACCAACGCAAGGTCACGACGCACATCCTTTGTTAGCCTTGTGAACTCACGAATGGCGTTCACCGAAGGAAGACTCTCGGAGTGCATAAAGACTATACAGGTGTACTCCCTATCTACGAGCTTAAGGTCGGAGCCTACCGAGGAGTCCACATCGATGGTTGGCAGCTTCTCTCCAACCTTCAAATGTTGTGCCTCAACCTCGGGGAGTAGCGCCGCCATGGTGAGTATAAGTATCAATAATCGTTTCATCATCTTAATTGGGGTAATGCGTACCCACGCTTCAAATTGCGAAGATACAAATTATTTCTGCAATAATCAATTCGCATCACGATTTTTTGTGATTTTCCGAACTTTTATTTTCGCAAAGTTAGGTTTCCTAAAATTTGTGACCTTTTTGATAAAAAAGAGCCGAAAATATTTCGCCATGTCAAAAAGAAAGAGTACCTTTGAATGATTTTTGGAAATAGTGAACGCAAATAAATTTTAAAATAAATATTAAGTTAAACTTTATAAAAACTAAACACTATGAAAGTATCACACATTGAGCATCTCGGCATCGCCGTTAACAGCTTGGAGGAGGCAATTCCTTATTGGGAGAACGTATTGGGTCTAAAGTGTTACGCTATCGAGGAGGTAGCTGACCAGAAGGTTAAGACCGCATTCTTCATGCTTGGTCAGACTAAGATTGAGCTTTTGGAGCCTACATCTCCTGAGTCTACTATCGCTAAGTACATCG
>JAZNQJ010000248.1:0-5804 GCA_045590115.1 Alistipes sp.
TTCAATTAAATTTGCGCAAAGTTAAGCATTTTTTGCGAACTATACAACAATTTTATGCCCTTATTTTAAGAAATTTTTCACAATAACCAATTGTTAAAAAAAAGTTGAAAAAAGAGAATTTCCCTATTTTCTAATTGAGAAAATATTCCTATCTTTGTTGCATGAATTATTTATTGGGACAATACCACATCACTTCATCACCTCATCTCCGATGCCAGCTCTCGACTATGGGAATGACTCGAGGGGGTACTCGTGTAGCGTGTTGTGGCGATTCGATTCAGAGCTTTATTGCCTACATTATGGCCATGTCATGCTCTAAGTGTCGAATATTATAGCGTTAAGACCGTCGGGATTTATGTGCCGGCGGTCGTTTATTTTTGCAAAATTTGAATTATAAAATACAGAGACTATGAAAGTTGCAGTTATTATGGGTTCTACCAGCGACTGGGATATCATGAAGGCCGCAGTCGAGACTCTTGAGGAGCTTGGTATCGAGTACGAGAAGCGTGTAATCTCAGCTCACCGCACACCTCATCTAATGTTTGAATACGCCACAACAGCTCGTGAACGTGGTATCGGCGCTATTATTGCTGGCGCTGGTGGTGCTGCTCATGTGGCAGGTGTTACAGCAGCATTGACCACTGTTCCTGTTATCGGCGTGCCTATCAAGACCTCGGCACTCGGAGGCATGGACTCGTTGCTCTCTATTGTGCAGATGCCTGGTGGTATCCCTGTGTCGACAACGGCTATCAATGGTGCTAAGAATGCTGCGCTCATTGCTGCGTCAATATTCGCACTTACCGACAAGGCTCTCGAGAAGCGCCTCATTGCCTTCCGCAAGGCACAGACCGACAAGGTGCTTGCTTCAGAACTATAACCTCAAAATAACCGCTTACAATACCCGATTATGAAGAATCGTAGAATATTTGTTGAGAAATATCCTCAGTTCCAAGTCGAGGCCGACACTCTACGTCGTGAGTTTAACACAAACCTCGGCCTACAGATTGAGAGCCTCCGCTACATCAATGTTTATGACCTCTTCGGATTTAGCGATGAGCTTGTTGAGAAGAGCCGCTATAGCGTCTTTGGCGAGGTTGTTACCGACCTTGTCTCTGATGAGTGTGATATGGAGGGTTGCCCCCACTTTGCCGTAGAGTATCTCCCAGGTCAGTTTGACCAGCGTGCAGCCTCAGCCGTAGACTGCGTACACCTCATCGAGCCTAATGCCGAGGTTAAGATTAAGTCATCACGCCTGCTTATCTTCGACAAGGGTGTGACCCCTGAGCAGATGGCACGCATCGAGAAGTACTATATCAACGCCGTAGAGTCACGCAAGAAGAACCTCGACATCCTCAGCGACTTGGAGTCTGCCGAGGTGAAGCCTGTACCACAGCTCGAGGGCTTCCGTAATATGACTGAGGAGGAGCTTGCGCCATACTGCAAGGCAAACGGCTTGGCAATGAATGCTGACGACCTTCGTGAGGTAGTTGGCTACTTCCGCCAGGAGGGTCGTGACCCTATGGAGACTGAGCTTCGCATCCTTGATACCTATTGGAGCGACCACTGCCGTCATACCACCTTCACTACCGAGATTGAGGAGATTACTCTCGATGAGTCGTTTATGAAGAGTGAGTTTGAACAATCACTCGAGCTTATGCGTAATATCCGCAAGGAGCTTGGTCGTGAGCAGAAGAGCCTCTGCCTTATGGAGCTTGCTACCATTGGCGCACGCTACCTTCGTAAGATTGGTAAGCTCGACGATATGGAGCAGAGCGAGGAGAACAACGCATGTAGCATCTTCGTGAATGTCGATGTTGACGGCGAGATGCAGCGTTGGTTGCTTCAGTTTAAGAACGAGACACACAACCACCCAACAGAGATTGAACCTTTTGGTGGCGCATCAACTTGTCTTGGTGGTGCTATCCGTGACCCATTGTCGGGCCGCAGCTACGTATATCAGGCTATGCGTGTGACGGGTGCTGGCGATATCTACAAGAGCGTTGATGAGACCCTTGAGGGTAAGCTCCCTCAGCGCATCATCTCGACAAAGGCTGCTGCTGGTTACTCGAGCTATGGCAACCAGATAGGTCTTGCCACAACCCACGTTCGTGAGGTGTTCCACCCCGACTACGTGGCTAAGCGTTTGGAGGTAGGCGCTGTTGTAGGTGCTGTTAAGGCTGATAACGTGCGTCGTGAGAGTCCTGCGCCGGGCGATGTAGTCCTACTCCTTGGCGGCCGTACAGGTCGTGATGGTGTTGGTGGTGCTACAGGCTCATCAAAGGAGCATACGCTAAGCTCGTTGGAGGAGTGTAGCTCTGGGGTGCAGAAGGGTAATGCCCCAGAGGAGCGCAAGCTATCACGTCTGTTCCGTCGTGGCGACGTGACTCGTCTTATCAAGAAGTCTAACGACTTTGGTGCTGGTGGTGTGAGTGTGGCTATTGGTGAGCTTACCGATGGCCTCGATATCTACCTCGACAGAGTACCTACAAAGTACGACGGCCTTAATTTCTCGGAGCTTGCTATATCGGAGTCGCAGGAGCGTATGTCGGTAGTCATCGAGCGTAAGGATATGGAGCAGTTCATGGCTCTGTGTCATGAGGAGAACGTTGAGGTGACACATGTTGCCGATGTTACGGATACCCGCCGTATGCGTATGTACTCGGCAGGAAAGCTCGTTGTTGACCTCTCACGTGAGTTTATTGACTCGGCAGGTGCTAAGCACTATACAAAGATAAATATCGGTGGTGTTGAGCAGCGTAATCCTTTTGAGCGCAAGATTGAGGGTGTCACAACCACCAAGCGCATGAAGAATAACCTCTCAGACCACAACGTACTCTCGCAGAAGGGTCTCATCGAGATGTTTGACTCTACCATTGGTGCATCTACAGTATTGATGCCATATGGTGGTAAGACCCAAAATACCGAGACTCAAGTGTCGGTGCAGAAGCTCCCTGTAGGTGGTGGCTTCACAAATACCGCAAGTATCATGGCCTATGGCTACAACCCATTTATCGCTAAGTGGAGCCCTTATCATGGTGCTGCATATGCCGTTGTGGATGCTTGTGCTAAGGTTGTTGCTGCGGGCGCACGTTACGACAATATGCGCTTCTCATATCAGGAGTATTTTGAGCGTATGACCGATGCTACATCGTGGGGTAAGCCTATGGCAGCTCTGCTCGGTGCCTTGAAGATGCAGGTGGAGCTTGGTCTGCCATCAATCGGTGGTAAGGACTCTATGAGCGGTACGTTCCGTGATATCAACGTGCCTCCAATGCTTATGGCATTTGGTATCACTACTGTTGATGCACGTACGGTCATCAGCCCAGAGTTCAAGGGCGTAGGCAACAATATCTACATCATCCGCCACACGCCTAAGGCTAACTATATGCCTGATACCGACCAGCTCAAGGCTAACTTCGACTACGTATCTAAGAAGATTGCTCAGGGCGACATCCTCTCGGCATGGGCTGTTGGCTTCGGTGGTGTTGCTGAGGCAATATCTAAGATGGCCTTCGGTAATAAGATTGGTGCTGCGGTAGAGTGTGACGAGCAGATGTTGTACAACTACTCATACGGCTCAATCGTTGTTGAGAGCAGCCGACAGCTCAACCACCCATCGGCAGAGCTTATCGGTAAGACCACTAATTCGGAGGCAATCTTCATAAATGGCACACGTCTGCCTTTGGAGGAGTTGCTTGAGGCTAACACCGCAAAGTTTGCTACAGTATATGCCGATAAGGGCAAGTCTGGCGAGCCTACACGCGTCAGCGATGGTAAGGGCTTTGTACGTAAGTATGAGGGCGAGAAGGTCGATAAGGTAAGGGTATACATCCCTGTGTTCCCAGGTACCAACTGCGACTACGACACTGCACGTGCCTTTGAGCGTGCTGGTGCTGAGGTTACCATGACCGTATTCAAGAACCTTACGGGCGAGGATGTCTTTGCCTCAATTCGTGAGATGAAGGAGAACATCTCTAAGTGTCATATCATGGCACTCAGCGGTGGCTTGTCGGCAGGTGATGAGCCAGATGGTAGCGGTAAGTTTATTGCCAACGTACTAAATAATAAGGATGTTGCTGATGCTATCCACGCCCTGCTGGATCGTGGTGGCCTGATGTTGGGTATCTGCAACGGCTTCCAGGCACTCGTTAAGTCGGGTCTGTTGCCTTATGGCCGTCTTGGCATGGTTACCAAGCAGTCGCCAACGCTCTTCCGCAACGATATCAACCGTCATATCTCGCAGATTGTATCTACACGTGTCGGCACAAGAGCATCTCCATGGCTCAGCTCTTTCGAGGTGGGCGATATTCACTCTATCGCTGTAAGCCATGGTGAGGGTAAGTTCGTGGTTAGCGACCAGCTTGCTGAGGAGCTATTCCGCAATGGCCAGGTGGCATTCCAATATGTCGATGCTCAGATGCGCCCAACTACCGACTCGCCATATAACCCTAACGGCTCGAGCTTCGCTATCGAGGGTATCATCGACCCTTCGGGACAGATTCTCGGCAAGATGGGTCATACGGAGCGTTACGAGCGTGACCTGATGAAGAATATCCATGGCCAGAAGGTTCAGGACATCTTCTCTAATGCAGTTAACTACTTCCTTAAATAAATAATAGGTATGAGAGAGCTTGAACTGCAGTACGAGGGTAAGAGTAAGCTGATATACTCAACCGAGAGTAGCGATCGTGTCATCATCCGCTTTAAGGATGATGCTACGGCATTCTATAATATCAAACGTGCTAAGATTGAGAACAAGGGCAAGATGTGTTGCGCAATCTCATCTATGGTACTCGACTACCTAAATAGCAACGGCGTAAGCACCCACTTTATTGAGCAGGTAGATCATACCGCACAGTTGTGTCGTGTGGTGGAGCATATGCCTATAGAGGTTATCGTGCGTAATGTCATTGCCGGCTCTATGGCTAAGCGTCTTGGTATCGAGGAGGGCATCGTGCCTAAGAATACCATCTTTGACCTATGCCTGCGTGACGATAAGCTTGGCGACCCACTTGTCAACGACCACCATGTTGTAGCTCTCGGTTTGGCAACCTACGAGGAACTTGCAGCAATATATGAGATTTCGGCAAAGGTAAACTCGCTGCTTGTTGATGTGTTCGACAAGGCGGGCATTACGCTTGTCGACTTCAAGATTGAGTTTGGTCGTGCCGCTGACGGAGGACTTGTCTTGGCCGATGAGCTTACGCCAGATACCTGCCGCCTATGGGATAAGGCTACGGGCGAGCGTATGGATAAGGATCGTTTCCGCCGAGACCTCGGTCGTGTGCGTGAGACATACCAGGAGGTGGCTTCACGCCTTAGTAACGTACTTAAATAGCTGAACTATGCTTAAAGATTCATTAGATATATATGGCGACGACCTGCACGAGGAGTGCGGTGTGTTTGGTGTCTTCGGCGTTGACGACGCTCCAAACCTTACCTACTATGGTCTGCATGCCTTGCAGCACCGTGGCCAGGAGGCTTGCGGTATCTCGGCATTTGATGGCGATAAGCTAAATACCGTAAAGGGCGAGGGCCTGGTGACCGAGGTGTTCAACCAGCAGAAGCTATCAAAGCTCTCTGGACGTATCGCAATAGGTCATGTGCGCTACTCAACAACGGGAGGTGGCGGTGCTAACAACGTGCAGCCATTCTCGTTCAACCACCATACGGGCGACTTCGCCTTGGCACATAACGGTAACTTGGTAAACTCTCGTGAGCTGGCTCAGTATCTTGAGGTGCGTGGTAGCTTGTTCCACTCATCGTCGGATAGCGAGCTTCTTGCCCACCTTATCAAGAAGGAG
>JAZNQJ010000249.1:0-1759 GCA_045590115.1 Alistipes sp.
ACGTTAATCTCCGCAATATCGGAGTAGTATCCTACGCTGAGGTCGCTTCCCGCATACACCACTACGCACACCTCATATATGGTATCTGGCTCAGGGTTGTCGACTATAAATCTTGTCTCGAAGCAACCTTCCAGAGTCTTAGCAATATCTCGAAGTGTCCACTCCTCGCTACCCTTTTGGCGGTAGCATAGCTTAATGGTCTCGCTGTAGCCTATATATTTGGGGTTGTAATCCTCTGATGATACGCCATCGTAGAAGATATCCACCTTGTCGACATATACAGTAATACGACTGTCTCCCACATTCTCGGCACCCTCTAACTCATCAAAAATCTCGAGCGAGAGTTCAGGCGTTGAGAAGTCTACCTCTATCTCTGCGTTAGACGTAACAAACTCTCCCATAAGCACAACATCATCATATACAGGGTCTTCGGGGATGATGGTACGCTCTGGAAAAATCCTTATTATGTACTTATATAGTGTGGAATAGGCAAGGTAGTCATTACCCTGAGCTGGTAGCTTCATAACCAATCGCCCACCGACAATCTCCTCGGCATCATACTCCACCTTTACCCACTCTTCATCAGTATATCCACTTCTACGATACTCAAGCTCGATGTACTCCAGAGGATGAGGCTCGCCATCGGCAGTATATCTTATGTTATCGAGCGTAAGTGTTGCAAATAGTCCACGTGACTCTATATTTAGGTCGTAGTCAAATTCACACTTTGGGTCTCTCTTGGCTGTTCCGAATGTAATATCCTCACTTACGGCCGAGTAGTCGTAGCGCTCGTCCTCGATATATATGCGTGCTACATACTCGGTCATTGGGGCAAGCTTAGAGAGCTTGAACACCACCAAGCTGTCACGCACGCCATACTTGTCCTGAAACTGCTCCTCGCCCACCAAATCGCCCATGTGTGCCTCGTAGCCGAGTTTTATCTTTGCCTTAGGGTTATCGTAGCCATCTACGGTCATACGTGGCTTGATAGCGACAATGGTTACGTCGGTATCTTCGACCTCAATCTCGACTATCTCGCCGAAATAGTGTTTGATGCCAGAGTCATTGCCACCATCATTCTTTGCCTTCTCGCACGAGGTTACTACTCCTAATGCGACCATAGCCAAAAGGCCCAATAAATACTTTTTCATACTCCTGATTATCTATTAAAACGCTTCACGAGCTCCTCAGGCACATAACTATCTGATATTAGCATACCACTTAGCGTCGCCTTAATTGCGTAACCCTCCTCATCGCTGCAGTCGAGAGTCATAGCACACGTGTTGCCCTCCTGAGCGAATGTCACCGAGCCACTATGTATGGCTGCATACTCAGATCCTAACTCCCCATCAATAGTATCGAAGTACCACGAGCCCCATGCACCGTAAGCGTCGTACGTACCAATGTTTAATGTGCCATCCTCTACGCTATATGTCCCAGAGATTGAGGTGCTACCTTGCTCCAACGCTATCTCAAGCATGAAGAGAGCGCCATCGCCTGCGCCTAACTCGCTGTAGTTCTCCATAACAAGAATATAGGCACCCACCACACCTGTCTCTGCTACGAACATAGCGTTCTCGCCCTCGATAGTTACGTCGTTTGTAAGCGTTGTAGAGCGAATAACGTCGCCACCATCATTTGTAGAGTCAATCTTTGCAAACTTACCCGAGAATGTGACATAGTGTGCCTTGCCCTCGATAACTGCTGTCAGCTCAGCATGGTTCTTTTTAACAACGAGCGTAGCCTCGCTAAAGCAGAT
>JAZNQJ010000250.1:0-1548 GCA_045590115.1 Alistipes sp.
TTGGTAAGGAAGAGGTCACGAGTTCAAGCCTCGTCAACAGCTCATCTTAAAAGGCGGTCATTATTGGCCGCCTTTGTGCTTATATATCAACTACTTATACGAGTGCGCCAAGTGGGTGGCCTTAGGTGAATTTATTTACTAACCATTGACTACTTTTTGTGCAAAAGCACGAAAAAACACGAAAAACGTGCTATTTCTGCTCAAAGGTGGGATACGTTTTAGGATACGCATATGGCATCATTCTCGTTATTTTTCAGACCCGCCAATAAAAAAGGCGAGCGCAAGGTGTACATTCGCCTACATCACGCAGGTACCCGCACCACAATTCCGACAGACTATAAAGTCACAGATGCAGAAATCGTTGATAGTAGACTTCGCTCAAATGCTCAGGCAAAGTTAGAAATTGATGCAGATCTGCTTGTTGCGCAACAGACGGTCAAAACTATGGGCGCACGCATACGTGCTTACACCGTGCATGATATCGCCAAAGCCGTCAAGTCTGCGATAGATAAATCTCACAGCCTTGCAACTGACGAAGCTGACTTTATAGAGTATGGCTACGACCTGGCCACTCGCAAAGCGACCAAGAGTACCGCTGACGGCTATCGTTTTGTCCTCTCAGCTATTAAAAAATTTTATGGCGACACGCTGCCATTCACGTCACTTACGAAACGCTGGTTGCTGGGCTTTGAAGCTAACCTCCGCAAGAATGGGGTATCGCAAACGACCATATCAACCTATATGCGTCGCATACGTGCGATACATCGAGCAGCCCAGGCAGAACTCAACGACGAAGAGTTGGGCGAATTGATTGTGCCACACGACCCTTTTAAGTCGTATCGAATACCCGCAGAGATCGTGACAAAAGAGCGACATATCGCCGTAGAGGATATACGTCGTATCTGCGCTTTTGAGCCTGGTACCGCACGTGAAGCGCTGGGTCAGGATATCTTTATATTATCGCTTGGCCTTATGGGCATAAACGCCATCGACTTATATAATGCGCCTGCACCAGCGCAGGGTCGCCTGACCTATCGACGTATGAAGGTAGCAGATCGCCGAGGCTCAGCCGCTACATTGTCTGTAAAGATTATCCCCGAGGTGGCACCACTCTTTAGCAAGTACACCTCGAGCAACAACCAACGAGCATTCAACTTCGACCAGGCATACGCCGATGTCGTAAACTTTCGCCATGCCATCAATGAGGGTCTAAAGTCAATCTGCAAGAAGCTCGACATACCAGTGGTGACATTCTACTATGCTCGCCACGCATTCGCCGAAATAGCGCACCAGGCACTCGGCTACTCACTCGAAGATGTAGCCAAATGCCTGAACCATTCGTCGCAGACCCGCTCGATAACTTTCCGATACGCCGGCAAGAATTATGCGCTTATCGACGAGATACAGCGTGAGGTGATGCGATATATTACTGAGCAGCTTTAGCGGCAAAATATGACCAGACCTTGGTAGCACTTGGCCAATCGGTATCCATAAACCACACTGCGACCGCTTCATCGATAACGTATGCCTCAGCCTCTGCGTCGGTTG
>JAZNQJ010000251.1:0-13835 GCA_045590115.1 Alistipes sp.
CATCAGCGACTGCTCGGGGGCGATATGCAACATGCGAGGTAGGCTCTTGAATAGGTCGGTATTACGCTCCATCCATAACCATATCATGCGGTGACGCTCCAGCGATAGACAGTTTGGACACAGAGCATCCTCACGTGTCTCGACATAGCCATAAGGCATAAAACGGCGGTAGCGAGCGCCACATATAGGACACTCACGACCACGTCCCTTGTAAAATATTCCCGCCATAGGCACTGCCCAATCGGCAATGCGGTGCAAGAACTTGCGGGGAACAACATTAAGAATTAGACGAATCAGATGTTTCATTCTTCATATCGGGGTTTATAAGACGCTCAACCTCTGCCTCGGTACCACAGAGAATCGTGCGACAATAAGCAATTAGTTGGGTAGCTCGGGCGACATCCTTAGATAGCTCGTCGACACTTGTCTGCCCTGAGCGCAGGCGTGCCAAAATGCTCTCCACCTCGGCCATCGCCTCTGAATATGTTAATTTCTTGGTTGACATTATCTTGTGTTTATGTGTTTGCTTCGTACATCGGCCGTAAGCTCACCACCACTTATCTCTATACTAACGCTTGAGCCTGGCTCTATAGTATCTATGCTAATGGCTCGCCCTGCCGAATCTCGTACTATGGCGTAGCCCTGGCGTAGGATATTGCGTGGGTCGTAGGTGGCGATAAGCTCTTCGAGCGAGCTTAGACGTTGTAGCTGAGTTTTGAATAGGTGACGGCTCTCAGCAGCTATGCTCTCCTCAAGACTATCGATGCGATGTTGTAGGCCACTGAGGGTCACTACCCAGCTACGTGAAAGCTCCGAGCTAAGTTGCTCTACCCTAAGGCGTTCGCTGCTTATGCGTGCTATAACGCCATCACGCAGCAGCTGGGCGTAATACTCTATGAGTGCCATCTGCTCATCGGCCAGCGCAACGAGCGTGGTGGCAACTGCCGTAGGGGTCTTACATGTTGTGTGTGCGACCATATCCACAACAGAGATGTCCTTGTCATGGCCTATGCCCGCAAACACCGGTAGCGGAAATTCGGCCACGTGTGAGGCGATTGCATAGGAGTCAAAGAGCGCAAGGTCGCTTGTGGAGCCACCACCACGAAGGATTGCCACAACGTCAAACTCATCCTCACGAGCAGCTATGGCATAGAGTGCTTGAAGTATGCTCTCCTCGGCGGCATCACCCTGCATAAGGCTCTCAAACAGCGTAAGCTCAAAGTGGTATGGCGAGCGTGAAATCTCCATCACAAAGTCACGATAGCCCGCCGCCGTAGCACTCGACACTATGGCGATGCGCAACGTAGGCGTTGGCAACTCAAGTGTGTGGTTCATATCCCACACGCCATCGGCCTTTAGTCGCTCTATGGTCTGGCGGCGGCGACGCTCCACCTCGCCAAGCGAGTAGTCGGTGTTGATGTCGAGAATCTGCAGCGAGAAGCCATATACCTCATGATAAGTGACCATTGCGTAGACCAACACGCCAATGCCGGCACACAGCTTCGTTCCCGTAGCCCTCTCAAACTTGGAGCTTAATGTAGTGTATGTAGAGCGCCATATTACTGCACGTGCCTCAGCACGAGGTGTGGCACTGCCCTCGCCCTTCTCAACAAGGTTGAGGTAGCAATGTCCCGAACGGTTGACCTTAAGCTCCGAAATCTCGGCATGTAGCCATAGGGGAGTTTCAAACCTCTGCTCCAGCGTGGCTCGCACCATGAGCTGAAGGTCGAGGAGTGTCAAACTCTCTGATTCCGAACTAAATATGTCAAGACGTTGGTTCATAGACTCTTAAAGTAGTATTATTCCACGCTCCACAGGAAGACTCTGCCCCTCGGGGAGGAGTAGGTTGACAAGGTGTATGCTCGCCACGCTCTTGCCATCACGCAGGGCTGGCTGCCAGCGTGGTGCCGAGGCTATGGCCTGCTCCACACGACGAAGGAACTGTCGTGAGGTGGCCTGTAAAACCTCGTCTATGGTGACACGTCCCTCGCCATCCACCTTGATGCGTAGCGATACCCGCTGGGCATCCTGCTTATCGCTCCAGCGTACACTCTTAGCCAAGTAGTTGGTGAAGTTGTCAAAACCCTCATGGCTGAAGCGTGCTGGGGTGTCGTAGCGTAGTGTAACGAGGATAACGCCCTCGGAGGCCTCCACGCCCCACTTAGCAACAGTCTCCTCATCGGCAGGAAGCACATCTATGCGCTCGATATCCTCCTGTGCGATATGCTCGATGCTCTCGACAATAGTGCCATTGACAACGTACATAGGGCCTCGGGCGCTGAGCGTTACAGCACCTACCGCAAAGAGTATGACAAGAGCTAATCGGCGCATAGGTTATAGCTTAAACTTATATGAGATACCGAAGATATGGCGATGCTCATTCTCTTGAACATAACCCTTCAAATCTCCCTTATTTCCTTTGTAATCAATGTTATAGCCACGATCATAATCGAAGTAGTAGTAGAAGTCGAGGCGGTTGTTGCGGTTGATGCGCAGCTTGGCACCCACACCTGCACGATAGCGTGCTATGTAGTTGTCGCTTGAGAGCGGAAACTCCTTGTAGTTTGCCACAACCTTTGGTGCGTTGAGTGTGTTGTTAAGCTCAAACATCAGGTATGGCGTCCAGCGTGAGTGGCGGATGCTATACTCAACCTTAAAGCGTGAGCGGAGCATAAGCTCGGGATTCATCTTCTCGTAGCGGTTGACCGAGTCGGTGCGGAAGGTTGTCTGCACCCTCTCACGAAGTGAGAAGGCGAAGCGGCCAGCCTTGATATTACCCTCGACATTGACATTGATACGGTGGCGAGGCCTCTCCCAGCGACCCACCTCATGTCCATTAATAAGCACATAGTCAGCACCAAAGTTAAGGTACTTGATAGGCTCGTATGTAAGTCCCACAGAGGTCTGTATGCGGTCGATGGTGGCAAAGTCGCTCTTAAGACGCATCTGCACTGAGGCCTCAAGGCTTAGGTCTTTGGCTACCTCCCACTCGAAAGCTCCCTCGATACGACCACGAAAGTCGTTGGTGTTTTGTATTGCGGGGGTAAACTCCTGTGCCGAGAGCGATGCTACGGCAAGGAGGAGTGCTATTGTTGATAGTAACTTCTTCATAGGCTGGTTGTTATGCGTTAAAAGAGTTCTTCTCGTTAATCTTCATCGTAGGCTCGGTCATAGGCTGCTCACCACTCTCTGGGGTGTAGTGTACCTTGATGAATGCCACATCACGCAGGAAGTCTACGTTGCCGATATCTACGCCATTAACCTTATGGCCGAGGCGCTCCTCAAGGTCGGCGATAAGCTCCTTGCGGCGCTCAGGGCGTATAAACTCGATACGCTCGTAGCATACGAGGCGTGTGGCAGTACGACCACGCATGACAACACCCTCCAGAACGGCTAACACCGCAATGATAAGGAGGTTGGCTGTGAGCAACTCGGCATATGACACCATGAGGTTGCTACCATTAATTACTGCTGTAGCAATCGTAAGGAAGAGGTAGGTCATCTCACGAATAGGCACCATCTCGGTGCGATAGCGCATGATGCCGAAGATCATGAACAGACCCAAGCCTATGCTCACGTCAATGCCCACACTCTTCATGAAGAAGAGCAACAAAAAGACTGCCGTAGAGAACAGCACGAAGGTTACGGCAAAGTCCTTACGGTGGCTCTTAGGGTAGTAGAAGTAGCGCACGATGATGTAGCACACAACTATGTTTATGAAAAACTGCAGTGCAAGCTGAAGTAGTGAGGTGGTGTCGCAGAGTGGAATACCAAGCATGGTAGCACCCACCTCGCCATCAGTGCCTGTAAGGGCTGCGATGTCGGCATCAAACAAATCGGGGTTTACACCCTCGCCATCAAATGTTATCATAGTTAGTTCTGTTTAGTCGTTTGTTAATCTCTTGTATCTTAGCCTTGAAGCGGTTACGCTTAATGCCGTCGACCGTAAGTGTGGTGCCAAGACAGTATTTACTTACCTTCAAGGGTGGTATGCGCATATCTCTTAGTAGCAGCTTGGTGAGCGATGTTATGTTGCCATCCTGCTTTAGCTCCACGATGGCCATGCGGGGGATGGTTGCTCGCTTGCCACTACGCATATCCTCGTACTCGAGGTCAAGGTCTATGGTAATGCGCTCTGTGAGCGTGGGGTTGACAAGCGTGATGCGTGTAAAGCGTGTGGTGAGTGCTGGCGAAAGCTCCGAAACGGAGAATGCGGAGTAGCTGCTTAGTAGCTCAACAGCCTTACTATCAAGGCTAAACGAGCTGAAATACTCGGTAGGTATCTCTGTACGGTGCTTTTTTGTGCGTCCACGATTGCTCTTTAGTTTGACCTCAAAAAACGTAGTGTCGCTCTCTATGTAGGTGCGTGTGCGCAGTTTCTGGCGACATAGCTTTCGGTTGTGGTGCTGGCGAAACATCTCTCGCTCCGAACTATCGTAGTATAGCGTGATGTAGCGGCAGGCACGCACATTGTCGATAATCTGCACGTAGTAGCCATTGTCGGCGGCCTGTGCGATAAGGTGCAGCACCTCGTCGTAGCTGAGTACATACTTGGTGTCGATGCGGTTCATGAGCTTGACACTACGCATCTGGCTGAGCGTGATGCTCGGCATTCGCTGCCACAGCTCGAGGCTGTTGAGATGGTCGTATGTCAAGTCTTTGGTCATCGCCTACTCGTAGATAAATTCAAATTGTCGGTATGAGTTGAGTATTCCGTTGGCACTGTAGTTGAGGCGGCGTATGCATGCTCCCGAGCTGTCGTACTCAAACTTGCGCACCTTAGAGGGCTTGTTACGCTCGTTGTAGACAATCTCCTTGACCAGCTGCCCCTTCTCGTTATAGAAATACTCCGAACGCCATGCGAGGCTACGGCCATAATCACTATACTCCCGCTCCTCGACAAGCTCGCCCTTGGCATTGTATACCTCGATATGGTCAACCCACTTGTTTTTACCATCAGGTGTTGTCTTCCACTCCTTCACCGTAAGCTTCTTGCCACGTGCCTTGGCATGCGCTGCACGTTCGGGATATTGTGCCGAGGCGGATAACGTAATAGCCATTAGCAGGAGCGTGAGTATGATGTGTAGTCGTTTCATAGTAGTGTCGATATAACCAAAAAACGACCTTGCCCCATGAAGGACAGGTCGTTTTTTCTGTGTGGTTCAGTATAAAATCGTTGTCCTTGGTCTACAACTCGCTCTCCTTCAATCGCTCGGCATTCTCGGCTACGATGAGCTGGTCGATGACATCCTGAATGTCGCCGTCCATAAATGCTGAGAGGTTGTAGATGGTGTAGTTGATACGGTGGTCGGTGATACGTCCCTGTGGGTAGTTGTAGGTACGAATCTTTGCCGAACGGACACCCGTAGATACCATTGTCTTACGCTTTGAGGCAATCTCATCGAGATACTTTGAGTACTCGAGGTTGAATACACGTGTACGTAGCTCCTCGAACGCCTTGTCGAAGTTCTTGAGCTGTGACTTCTGATCCTGACACTGCACTACGATGCCTGTAGGGATGTGAGTAAGGGGGATTGCCGAGTATGTGGTATTTACTGACTGACCACCAGGACCCGATGCACAGAAGATATCCTTGCGGATGTCGTTCATCGAGATCTCGATATCAAACTCCTCAGCCTCAGGGAGTACAGCTACTGACGCTGCCGAGGTGTGTACACGTCCCTGTGTCTCGGTCTGAGGCACACGCTGCACTCGGTGTACGCCCGACTCATACTTCAGGGTGCCATATACGCTCTGGCCGGTAACCTTGAGTACAACCTCCTTGTAGCCACCAGCTGCACCATCTGATGATGATGTAATCTCGTAGCGCCAACCCTTTGACTCAATATACTTGGTGTACATGCGGAGTAGGTCGCCAGCGAAGATTGCCGCCTCATCGCCACCGGTACCGCCACGAATCTCGACAATAGCATTCTTGTCGTCCTGGGGATCTTTTGGGATGAGCAGCAGCTTGATCTCCTCCTCCATCTTTGCGATGGCAGGCTCGAGTGTTGCTATCTCCTCACGTGCTATCTCGCGGAACTCCTCATCCTTCTCGTTTGCCATGATATCCTTGGCCTCGGCGAGGTTTGCAATTGCGGTGCGGAAGCGCTCCGATGTCTCGATGATAGGCTCAAGCTCCTTGTACTCCTTGGTGAGCTGAACGAACTGCTTAACGTCGGCAATAACCTCGGGGTCGGTAAGTTTCTGACCTATCTCCTCGTACTTGAGGCGTAGACCGTCGAGGCGAATCAATATTGAATTATCAGCCATATACTTCTTTAAGGTATGTTCTATAAATTAGTAAATGTGTTATACGCTTTCGGCAGACTCTATTTCGGTTGCTTTTGAATTTATTGTGGTATATTTCTGATTTTCCTCAGTTACAATGCTCGCATTGCGCCATCATAATAAATAAGAAATATCCTCACAATAATCTTCAAAATCAACTCGACCTAATTTATAGAACCTACCTTGAATTATTATTTGTGCGCAAATATAACGAAAAAATTTCATTTTCAGTGCCATACCCATCATCTTTATGCATATTTCGCCCTCGTTGACCGCTATGCAAGGTGGGTATCGTGGCTGAAATAGACCGAAAAAATTTTTTCCTGAGCTAACTTATTGGCGGTTAAATAGTTTGATTTCTTTCCAAAAATTTTGGTAAAAAAATTTAATAAAAAGACTTGACAAACGCATTTTCATGTTGTATATTTGCACTGTCAAACGGGTCGTAAACGATGAGCTACTCTCTCCAAAATTAACAATCGTTAATATCTTGGTCTATACTTATCGACATATGCAAAAGATTGGTTAATAGGTTAATAATAGATGTTATTAACTTGTATTAACATCAATCAACATATTATCAACCACTTTATCAACACGCCTTAATACTATCTCACGCAGGGTGAGCCTATGGGCGGCAGCAGGCAAATCACTTAAAAGGTTAAAATATTTAATATTATGCAATTCTTATCTATCCCCAAAAGTGGACAATCGTGGCAAGAGCCACTTATCTACAGTTTTGCAACAGGAGGCACAGAGCCGCAGGATGTGAAGGCCGAAATTTATGATGTGCATACCGGCACTGTACTCGCCACAAAGATGCTGTATGGTATCACAGAGGCCGAGATTGACATCGCACCATACCTGCGTGCAATCTACGATGAGTCGATAAATGTGCCGTTGGTAACCTCTCTTGCGGTTTCACCTGCATCACGATGTATAAGTGTAGGCATTGGCGGAATAATGTCACCGTCGGCAAACTTCTTTGCCATGCCAATCAATGTCTACAAATCGCAGTTATTAAGCTCATTGCCCGATGAGCAAAACATCGAGCATGGAAATGCGATACTCTTCTCGGTTTACACGCCACAGAAAACAAAGGTGGTCGTAATAACCCATACGGCCCTAACAACACGCCGTCATGAGTATAGCTCTTCGGCAGTATCACGCCTTATGGATGTGGTAATTCACACCTCAAACTATGGCTCTATCGTTCAGTCGATCATAGTAGATATCTATGACAATGATACGCAGCTTGTACGTAGCTTAAAGTTCAACATTATACCATCTGCGGCACACTCTCAGATGCTCTATTGGCGAAATCGTCAGGGAGGTATAGAGAGCTACTCGTTTCCTCGTAAGCTACGCCTTGCGATGGAGGCTACAGTAGAGGGTTTTCAGAGTGCTGGTGGCTATCTTGCAAGACTCAATAGCTCGACAATACGCCATAGGCTATGTTCGGCATATGAGCCTGAGTCTGAGTTGGAACGCATAGCCGGTATCATCCACTCGCCATATGCCTATAAGAGTGTTGGCAACCAGCTGCAGCAGGTAGGCTTAGAGACTCGCACCATAGAGTATGGCTCGCATGGCGAGTTGCGTCAAGTGGTGGTGGAGATTAGCGAGAGTAAGAGGGGAGGTGTGCTATGATACGCCTTAGGATTGATGGTCAGGAGCTACCTATGCGTGACGGCTCGTTGGAGATTCCTGGCTACGATGCCCGTAAGCTACACTCCGTAGAGAGCTGGCGTGAGGGAAGCCAGATAACTCTCGAGGTGGCCTCCACGCCTCATAGCGATAGGGTATTACGCTACCCCTTTGACCTGCATTGCGGCTCCAAGTTCAACGATGAACTACACATCGCCTCGATAGATGTTGATGGTGTGGTGGTCTACGAGGGCAAGGCTACGTTGCTAAGCACCGAGTATCATGATTCGGAACGCTACTACCGTCTAACCATCCGTTCGGGAGGTAGTGATTGGGCTGAGGATGTGGCTCATAGGGAGCTTAACGACTCAAATGTGGAGTGTTCAGTGGTGATGGACTCGGTGGGTATCGAGGCTACATGGCGTGGAGATCAGAGTGTACGTTTTCTGCCCCTACGTCGCGATAGCTACCCTAAGTACCACGAGTCGAGTCTGTGGAGTGCGCAACAACCCCTGATGCCCAACGACTACCACCCCTTCCTCAGCGTTAGGCACATCATACGCTCTATTGCCGAGACTTCGGGCTATAAGCTTCAGAGTCGCTGGTTAGAGAGTGACATGGCGGGTAAGCTGATGATTAGCGGTGCCTTTCCATATGTCGATAGTGCTGAGGCAACCAGGGTAATGGGCTTCAAGGCCTATCGTACGGCAACTGTTACGGCTGAGGCTAATAGTAGTGGTTTTGCTTTTGCCTGGGAGTCGCTCTACTCGCCCGTAAGCGTAGGCCCTATTGTCGACAGCGTTTCGCCCGATGCCACCGATGAAGAGGGTAATACATTCAGCGATGCCTACAATAGTGCGGGTACACTGAGCTTTGAGAATGGAATGCCGATATTCACACCAAAGCGACCTATAAGTGTCTCGTTTGAGTTCTACATCAAGTATTGTACGGAGTATACGATGGTCTCATCCACCCAGCTTCAAGGCTTTGACCGAGTGCGCCTTGCCCCGGGTTGTAACATAAGGTTGCGTCTTCAAAATCCCTACACTGACCTGCGTGAGCAGTTAGAGCCTAACATCGCCTACAGGCTCTTTATCTTCGACTACGACCCAGCCAAGAGCTATATGCTCTCAGACATTGGCGAGGTGAGTGGTAGGATGTCGAACATAGGTGCTTCGGCAACGATGCCACGCAGCACGCAGCTATACGTTAAGTCGAGCGAAGATGCCGAGTACCAGCTGTATACGGGCGATTGGGCAATCTATGATGGCTTTGTAGAGCCTACAGGAACCCTTGACGTGGAGTTTACGGTGCGAACACCCTATGTGGAGTATACCCCCAGCTCGCCTAAGAGGTTTAACGAGATATCGTTCTATGGTGCCAACGAGGGTCAGAAGATAACCCTGTATAGCGGATGTAGTGTGAGGCCAATATTTGGCGGTGTGGTAGGCTATGCACACAATGTCGAGTTTAAGGATGTTGCCAACCACCGCATTACCCAGCAGACCATGCTTGAGGCCTTGGCGCATATGTTTAACCTCTGCTTCTACACCCACTCGCCATCACGTACGCTTGTCATCGAGCCGTATGATGACTTCTTCTCAGGCAAGACTGTCGATTGGCGCAGCCGTCAGCTACCTGCCAATTGGAGCATCTCGGAGGGCGCACCCCAGAGCTTTGAGAACGTACGTATCGCCTATGCAGGAAGCGATGGTGTTACAACACGTGTTAACGAGGAGTCGGGCGAGGAGTTAGGTATGTGGCAGAAGCACTTCGAGGGGTATGGCACAAAGCAGGGTGTTGACATCCGTCGTAACCCGCTCTTTCTACCTACGGTATCCACCAACGGCTACTTAGGCTCGGCAGCCTCGGCAGAGGTGCTTACAGTGGGCGATCGTGACAAAACGGATGAGAGTGGATATGTTGAGCCTCGTGTGGTGTTATACCTTGGTATTCAACCACTCCCTGAGGGCGAGAGCTGGAGTTCGGAGCGTCCTGTCAACGGATATCCCATGGCCACGTTTCACAGCGCAGCACAGCTTCAGACGCTATGTTTCGAGGATCGTGATGGCTGCACCGGACTTCACAGCTACTACGATCGTGAACTTAGCGAATGTACACTGCGTGGCACGCTCCGCTGTAGCGTACGTCTCTCGGTAGCGGAGTATGCCGAGCTGCTAAACCCTAATGCCGATGGCGCTACTATCCGCTCTCGTTTTCGCCTTGTGGTAGATGGTGCAGAGTCGCTCTTTACGCTGCGCAACGTCGAACATTACGACGTGGAGCGAGGCATCGCCACTTGTCTATTCAGGCGATGCACTGTAGACCAATAATCCTAAAACCAACCTATCAATGACATCTAAGAACACCTTTGGGCAGGGCTTGTACGGCACACTGCCTCGCCCCTCGCATCGATATGAACGCCTCATCAGACTACTTGTGCGCCACAATCTCGTCGATTGTTCGAGGCTGCGAGATATGGCCATACACCACTTTGTGGAGCAGATGCAACGTAAGGGTTTTCGCCGGTGTAGCGCCATGGAGGAGGCCTCCTCAGAGTTTGGCTGCTCCTACTCCACAGCCCGCAAGGCGTTCTACGATGTCGATAGTAAAACTTCAAACCTTAAACACATGCATTCACAAATCAAAATCAAGAACGAGGTCGATTGCACCATTATCGACATCGAGGGTACGATAGGCCTCTCGGAGGAGTGGCAGTTCGACAACCCTGAGAGCCGAGTGGCTACCTACGAGCGATTTAAGGAGTGTGTAGCCAACATTGCCGACATTGCCAATAGCCATATCGTGGTCAATATCCGCTCTACGGGTGGCGACGTGAACGATGCCATGCTCATCTACGAGGCGCTGCGTGCCACAGGCGCTCATGTTACCACACGATGCTATGGCTATCCCGCCTCGGCAGCCACCATCGTGGCGCAGGCCGCCTGCGAGGGGTGTCGCCAGATAGCTCCCACGTCGCTCTACCTTATCCACAACTCGCTATGCTCTACTGAGGGTAATGCCGATGAGCTACAGGCCGAGGTAGAACTATTGCGCCAAACAGATGGTCGTATAGCTGAGCTATATGCCTCACGCTCAGGACGTAGTGTCGAGCAGATAAGTGCGCTTATGGCCGAGAATGGTGGTCGTGGCCGTTGGCTATCGCCTGAGGAGGCTATCGCCGAGGGTCTTGTAGATACCCTTATTAGCGAGCCACAACCTACTGAGAGGGATGAGACAACACTTGTTGAGCGCACACGACGTGGTGTCATGGCACTGCTCAAGGCCATAGGTATCGACTCTGAGCAGCAACCTAATCAGGGCGATGATATCAACTACATCCCCCGCACAATGCCCTCAGCATCGCAGCCTACCACAAGCTCAGCCATAACCCTTGATGAGGGTCAGCGTGCTACAAAGGCTACTGTGGTAAAGTCGGTGCAAGACCCCTCGCCCGTAGCACACTCGGTAGATGCTCGTAGTAGCGCTTATGAGCGTGATGTGCAGCTACTCAAGATGCGCTAATGCATCAACCTTTCCAGACCAACAAACTTTAACAACAACCCTTTTTAATAAACCTTTTAAAACTCTAAAATTATGGGACTTATTGAGAATCCTAAGACCTACACAGGTCGTGACCTTGAGACAATCTTTTTCCGTCCAATGTTCTCGGGTGAGAACGCCGAGCAGCTCGGCATCCGCATGCTCTACAACATGCCGGTACCTACTACCGTACAGCTTTGGGCTCCACAGAGCGACATTCTGCAGGATTATGAGCAGGGCTGGAATGGTGGTAGGTCGGCTCAGCGTCTGCAGAAGGAGATCGAGTTGGTGAAGATCAAGGCTGAGGTGGGCTTTTCGGCATCTACCTAC
Source organism: Alistipes sp. (assembly GCA_045590115.1). Lineage (GTDB taxonomy): Bacteria > Bacteroidota > Bacteroidia > Bacteroidales > Rikenellaceae > Alistipes. Next base: position 11,812 of record JAZNQJ010000251.1, read on the forward strand.
TTCCAGCAGGTCTATGAGCTGATTACAGGACGTGCCGATGTTAACCTTGATGATCTCACCGGAACAGAGCTTGAGCAAGCTGAGACCGAGATGTTTCGTGCTGCCATCGCAGAGAGCCTACGTGTAACAATGTGGGTGGGCGATACTGCTTCTGATGGTTACAACAAGTTCGATGGCTTCCTTCGTAAGATTGTTACAGGAGCTGATGTCTACCCCATTGAGCATGAGATTGAGGCTCCTACTGCCGACAACATCTTGCAGATTTTCAACATGATGTGGCAGAATGCCTCGCCAGAGCTTAAGTCGCTTAAGGGTGGTGGCAACCTTGCCTTCTTTGTCACCTCCGACATCTACGATGCCTACGAGCAGTATCTCGATTCGTGTGGCTCGGATGCTGCCTACAACGATCTTAGCAGCGGTCGTCGTGAGCTATCGTACCATGGCATCAAGATTATCGACATGGCCGTATCGCAGTATCTGCCTACAAGCACCATCAACCATAAGTCGATCTGTCTGCTTACCGATCGCCACAACCTTGTGATGGCAGTAAATACTGCCGATTACCCAGGCTCTGAGGTGCGTATGTGGTACAACGCCGATGAGATGGAGAATCGCCAGAGAGCAATCTTTATGGTTGGCTGCGAGGTTATTGACGAGAACCTTATCTCGGTGGCATACTTCGACTAAAACCTCGGAAGATTATGTCACAGTCAACCTTAGTTACGCCTCAGCCTAAGAGCGTAACACGTATTGCTGCCACCCGTAACCGCGCCGAGCCACTCTTTGGCTCGGTGTCGGGAGGCACGTTAGTTGCCGACAAGGTGTGGCTCTGGGGCGAGGATAACCTACTCCCAAATGTCCTCTCGCTCATGGCACGTCGCTCGGTCACCCACCGACGTATCATCAACGACAAGGCCGACTATATTGCCGGAAAGGGTATAACCTATAGCGATGCAATCCCTCTGCTGGGCGACATTATTCGTCGTGCCAACGGCTCAGGCGACACGTTGCGTAGCATCATCTCTCGCTTGGCACTCGATGAGGCAATGTTTGGAAATGCTTTCTTGGAGATAGTCACCGACCCATCGCATAGCTTCCTGTCGTTGTATCATGTCGATGCCTCGACTTGTCGAATAGCTCGTTCTTCGGAGCATGTGGTTATGCACCACGATTGGCGTGCGTACCGAGCTTCAGAGGCTGTCACACTACCTCTCTATCCAGCATTTGAGCCTCAGGAGGATGGCACACTGCGTAGTGTTGTCCACTACAAGGACTATGAGCCGATGTTCCGCCACTATGGTGTTGCCCCCTACATCGCAGGACTTGGTGCTGCAGCCATACTCTACAAGACAGATAAGTGGAATATCGCACGTCTCGACAACTCATTCCAACTTTCGGGTGTAATGATGCTCGATGGTGCTGTAGATAGCGAGGATGAGGCAGAGAGGCTTGTGCGCATGGCTGAGGAACGCTTCTCGGGAAATCCTGGTCAGGTACTCTTTGTGTTGCGTGATAAGAGCGAGGGCGACAGCTCACGATTTATCCCTATCGATACCACGTCGGATGGCGATTGGAACTCGTTACATGAGCAGTCGGAGGCCGACCTTGTTGTTGCTCACTCGTGGTTCCGCTCCCTCAGTGGTCTTGACTACACGTCGGGCTTCTCCACCGAGCGTATCCTTCACGAGTATGAGGTGGCGCTGAACACCGTAATCCTCTCGGAGCAAGAGCAGTTGCTCGAACCCATACGTGAGATTATCACTACGATCTTGGGTGTTGATGCCTCATCGCTTGAGATTGTTAATCGCCCGCCAACACGTTCCAAGCCACTCTATATGCGAGTGTGGGAGGCACGTAAGGCCGATGGCTTAGACTACGATGAGAACGACCCCGACCAGCAGCTCTTCTTGGCGCAAATCACTAAGTATAACATCCAATCGTTAGAGTAACTACTATGCAGACACTTATTACACCCGCCCAGGTGGTTGCACTCGCCTTTAGTAGCGAGGAACTTGTGGCTAAGG
>JAZNQJ010000252.1:0-9572 GCA_045590115.1 Alistipes sp.
CTGGAAGTCTACCTCACCACCAACAGGGGCGATGGTATCGACATCCTGCTGACATGATACCATACCGAGTACCAATGCCGCCAATGCAATAAATCTAGCTTTCATTGTTTGTGTAAAAATAATGGTTAAAAAAATAGTTAAAAATAGTTGTCTTATGCTCGATTTTAACTCTGCGTAAACTGAGTAGAGGTAGCCTAACCACCCCTCCCCTCAGCGAGTTACGTGTCTAATGTGGCTAAAGTTGTTATAAAACAGCTCGTTGCACATTCAGCCATTGATTATGCAAAGGTAATAAAAAACACACAAATATGCAAGTTTTTCGTACTAAAATACCAAAAACATGCATATCTAATCATAGGTACTAAAATCAACTTTACATAGTAATACCTACGATTGTTTCAGAATCTGATCTTTTTGAGATGTTTTTAGTCAAAGACTACTCGACAATAAGGCTCTTGAGTTTAGCACCAAGCTCGGAATTCTCCATAATACCATTGATATGCTCCGCACCAGCGCCATAGAGGTAGATAGGTATCATCTGACCAGAGTGACCATCGGTAGTCCAGCGGAACTCAACACCCTGCTCCGAGAGGTTGAAATCCGAATTGGCGCTGACCAACGACAGACCACCAGTCTCATGGTCGGCAGTAACCACGACCAACGTGTCGGGATGCTTATGGGCATACTCCACAGCAACCTCCACAGCCTGCATAAAACTGAGCATCTCAAGCTGTTGACCCTCAGCATTATTGCCATGACCCATGCCGTCAATCAACGAGCCTTCGACCATAAGCACAAAGCCACTATCGCCACCACGCTGTTCAAGGATGCGAAGCGCCTCGCTGGTAGCCTCGGCAAGGTAGCTGCCACTATTCTCGCCAACCTCCTTATCGGCCAAGAGGGCGAGAAGGCGGGTGTCGGACTTGGCCGCCTTGACATCATCCATAGTACGGGCAAGCATAAAGCCAGCCTGATTGATGACACTCGGTGCCGAGTCGCCATAGCGCTCAGCAAAAAATGCCATGCCTCCGCCAATTGCCACATCGAGGCTGCTTGCTACCAGCTGCTCACTGATGGTAGCATACTCGTGGCGGTTTGCCACATGGGCATAAAAGGCTGCTGGCGTGGCGTGCTGTAGGTAGGTGGTGACAACAACACCCGTAGCCTTGCCACGACGCTTAGCAAGCTCTGTAAGTGACTCTACATGAGTGTTATCAGGAGTCATGCCAAGCATGGTATTATTGGTCTTGAAGCCCGTGGCAAGAGCAGTACCCGAAGCTGCCGAGTCGGTAACACGATTATCTGCCGAGTAGGTCTTCTGCAGGGCGATATTCTCGGCCTTGTCGAAGATCGTAGGCTCGTACTTATTCACAAGCTGCATCATGGATACCGACGACAGACCCATGCCGTCGCCAATAAGATATATGATATTGCGTACAGACTCCTGGCCAAATGTTGTGGTGATGCCGAGCAGGATGCCACAAACGAGCGTGATAAATCTACGTGTCATAATATTGAGGATGTTGGTTTTGGCAAAATTAGAAAAAAATGTTAACTTCGCAAAATAAAAGTTACAACTATGGCCCAAGTACGCATAGCCCAAGATTGGAAAGAGATTCTCGGCGAGGAGTTCGCAAAACCCTATTTCGACAACTTAGTGAGCTTCGTGAAGGAGGAGTATGCCTCGCAAACAGTATACCCCGCAGGAGCAAACATCTTTCGTGCATTCGACAAGTGTCCCGTAGACAAACTCAAGGTGGTGATAATTGGCCAAGACCCCTATCATGGCCCTGGGCAGGCTAATGGCCTTTGCTTCTCGGTGGGGCGTGGCGTGCAGTTTCCTCCATCACTGCAAAACATATTCAAAGAGGTGCAGAGCGACATAGGAACACCCATCCCCGAATCGGGAGAGCTTGACCGCTGGGCGGAGCAGGGTGTATTGCTTCTCAATGCAGTGCTTACCGTACGTGCGCATCAGGCAGCATCGCATGCGGGGCGGGGCTGGGAGCAGTTTACCGACGCTGTAGTACGTGCCATAGCCGAGCGTAAGCAGCAGATTGTATATATGCTATGGGGAAGCTATGCACAAAAGAAGGGAGCTATAGCAGACCCTAACAATAATCTGATACTCAAGGCGGTACACCCATCGCCACTATCGGCATATCGAGGCTTTTTCGGGTGTAAGCACTTCTCGGAGGCCAACCGTTACTTAGAGTCGGTGGGCAAAACACCAATCATATGGTAACAAAAAGCGAGGCTACAGACCTCGCTTTTTTACTATCCATGCAACACTGCAATAGAGTTCATCTACCATAGGTCTCAGCAACTTGGGTAGTGCATTGAGCATACGTAGGCGGCGCAGCTGTCGGCGGTTAAGGCGTGTGTACTCAAATGCCTTGATAGCCTCCGAGGCATCCTCCGTTCCGCCCCTAACCGACTGAGTGATAGCCTTGCCGATGCCTATGCGGGCAATATACTCGTTAATGCTGTTGTCACCCGTAGGGTCATATAGCTCGGCAATGGTGTGTGCGCTCTGCTCCCGGCGATATATCGTTGCCGAGCGGTTGGTAGCACTACGAGAGTAGCGCACAAGGCGTGAGGGCGAGAAGCAGAATTTACCTTCATGCTGCATAAGGCGCACCCATAGCCACTGATCCTCGCCGATGCGCATGCCCTCAGGGAAGCCACCAGCGCTTAGTACCGATGAACGACGTAGCGTGGCGGTAGATGGGATAACACTATAGCGACCCTTGAGTGCCTCTTCGGCAGGGTTGATATACCCCTCAGTATCAGGTGTATGTGCCTTATAGCGATGCTTGCCGTTGACAATGTCAAAGCCCGTAGAGTATACATCTGCATTGGGGTAGTATGCCATAAGTCGGCATATCTCGGCGATGTATCCCGACAACCAGCAATCATCACCATCAAGCAGTGCCACGTACTCTGTCGTTACAAGGCTTATTGCTCGGTTGCGTGCTGCACTGACACCTGCATTCTGCTGGCGGACAAGTCTGATATTATGGTCGGGATGCTTAGCAATAAATCGCTCGACAATAGCGGCTGAGGAGTCTGTAGAGCCGTCATCTACGACAATAACCTCGTGTGGACGTAGGCTCTGCTCCACAACTGAGCGTAAGGCACGCTCAATCTCGGCCTCCTTATTATATAAAGGTATCACTACGGTGATTTGCTCAGCCTCATCCGATGTTAGTGGCTGGCTAAACTGCAAAATCTCGGGTGCGTGGTTTAGACGCTTGTCCTCAGGCAGCCACTTTTGAATATCGCCATAGTGGTTGCGTAGGTAGCTCTCAAGCTCACTTGGCGCCCATAGCTCACGTGAGCCAAAGCGTCTGAGTTCTGGATTTTCGATAGCTCGCCTTAGAATCATATCCTTGGGCATACGCACGATGTTATATCGTGAAGCATCGGTGTCGTTGTAGCGGGTAAGCTCTCGATGTAAGCGCTTGTAGATGCGCTCCTTAGACATTACTGTAGTAACGCAGAGAATAGCTAAGCACGAGAGCATGCTCTTAGGGAGTACTACATCGTTGTTGGCACGCTTAAACCACCTCCACAGCCATACGCTCTTGGCCATGAAGCAGTTGATCCAGAAACCTACCTTAGCCCTCTGGCGACGCTCCAGAGCCACATCATCGGGGATAAGGTCGTAGGGGAAGATATCGATATATATGCCATCGGCAATGTCAAGACCCACCCACTCGCTTTCAACAAAGCGGGTGCCTAACTTGCGCACCTTTGCAAAGTAGAACGGCGTATTCGGCTCAGTAGTAAACTCTTGAAGCACATAATCCTTGCCTAACAATGCTGGAGCCTCACGTAAGAAACGCTCGTAGTTGTCACGTGTCATGCCAAGGTCTATATCATCATCCCAAGGCACTATATCTTCAAAGAAGTGTGCGCCAATGGCTGTGCCTCCCTGTATGAAGTAGGGTATTTTGGCAAGGTCACATACACGACATACCTCGACGAGGATGTCGTGCAGCTCGGCGTGAAGTTGTCGTAGTATGTCGCTGTTATATTTCATATTATAGGTTGTGTACCAATAGGTTACATCCACGTATGTCGCTGCCTGCGATGCGTCCCTCAAGCACAAAACGACACTCATCAAGCTTTCGACCCACATCCTGAGTGCGGATAAATGCACACGACATAAGGTTGGCGAGGTCTACGATATCTATGCCACCACGCCCGCCATGTGGCGCATGGTCGAGCGGATCATTCACGTCACGTAGCAAGATACGCATCCATCGTGGAGTCTCAAAAATGCCACTGCCAGATGAGTAGGCCTGTGAGGTAAGCTCTGCCATGCCATACTCCGAGTGGATGCTCTCCACGCCAAAGCCATTGCAGAGGATGGCGTGTAGTTCGCTTTTTGATATCTCCTTGCGGCGACCCTTCATGCCTCCCGTCTCCATGACAACGGTATTCTCAAGTTTTGGGGCATACTGCTCGGCTAAGTCCCATAGAGCATAACTTACGCCAAGTAGTAGCTTGGGCTTGGGGTTGTTCGCCATGTCGCTTATAAGGCGTTCATAGTCATTGAGATAAAAGCCTCCTGAGCCGGCACGACGTATCAGCTCATCAACCATATATACAAGCGATGACCCCTCACGCTCAAGGTAGTTGGGGAGTAGACCGTAGATGCTCCAACGCTCAACGTTGCCATAGAACTGCTCAAAGGCTGCGGTGAATGCTCGGCGGTAGACCTCAAGACTCTGCATCATATGGCGTGAGGGCGTTGTCTGCCCGGTGTTGCTTGATGTAAAGACTATCTCGGGTGGGGTAGTGCCGCAGTATACATTGTGGCTCTTAAATAGCTCGATAGGCATAAATGGGATATCCTCGATGCGTTTAATGCTATGTGGCTCTATGCCGATAAGCCCGAGATACTCTCTATATGGCGCACACTCCTCAGCCTGAAACCTAAATAGCTCCAAGGCTAAGGCATTAAACTCCTCATCGTTGCGAATAGCGAGTATTTGGTCGATAGTAATCATACCACAAAGATAGCAAAAATATGTTTGTCTTTACTCCTCTATGCGCTTAATCTGCTTCTTGTAAACCTCCCAGCCTTCTGCTTTCTTGTATAGCTTTACCGACTCCTTAGGCACGTAGATTACTATCTCTTCCCCTATGCCGAGCGTGGCTATTTGTGGCGGTATTGTCGCTAAGCATTTGATAACAATCGTCAATGGACACTCTTTAAAGACATCTTGACCAATGGTGGCTACTCCCTGCGGAATGGTTATCTCGGTTATGCCGCACCCCATAAATGCACGTTCGCCAATCGTTGTTAGACTTTGTGGTAGTGTCAATGAGGCAAGTTCGGTGCAGCCTCTAAATGTATCATGCGGAATTGTTGTCACACCCTCGGGGATGTCGTATGATGTTAGTCCCGTGTGAATTATGTCAATAAGCACACCATCTTTGATTAGACAACGGCCATCCTCAGAAGCATACTTGCCGGTGTACGCCACCACCTTACTTGGACCGAGTCCGTTACAGCCTCGGAATATATTGCCTGTTACGGCATTGATTGTTATTTGTTTGATGTTGTAACCCTCGAAAGCATTATATTCAATCCCTATTCCGCTATTTGGTATAGTTATGCTTGTAAGGTTTGTGCAATTCTTGAATGCACTACTTCTGATGATTGTCACACTCTCTGGGATAGTTATACTTTTCAGTGAACTGCAACCTTTGAATACTTCATCGCTGATTATTGTCACACCGTTTGGTATCTCGTATCTCTCTGCACCGTTGTGGATGTAGTCGATAAGCACGCCATCTTTGATTAGACAACGACCATCCTCTGAGGCGTACTTGCCTGTGTATGCTACCACCTTGCTTGGGTCAAGTCCGTCACAGCCTCGGAATATATTGCCTGTTACTGCACTGATTGTTATTTGCTCTATATTGCAACCACTGAATGCATATTCTTCAATCTCAGTTACGTTATCGGGGATTGTTATGCTTGTAAGGCTTGTGCAATTCTTGAATGCCTCATATCCAATCTCAGTTACGCTATTTGGTATAGTTATGCTTGTAAGGTTTGTGCAATTCTTGAATGCGCCATCTCCAATCTCAGTTACACCGTAGGGGATAGTATACGATGTAAGGCCTGCTGGTGCAAATGCAATTAATTCGGCATCCTTAATTAGACATCTGCCATCTGCCGATGCAAACTTGCCCTTAAATGATTTAAGGCTTGTGCAACCACTGAATGCACCACTAATCTCAGTTACGCTATCGGGAATAGTGATATTTGTCAGGCTTGTGCAACCATCGAATGCATCCCATTTAATCTCAGTTACACTATTAGGGATATTTGCACTTGTAAGGCTTGTGCAACCCTCGAATTCACCTCCAATCTCAGTTACGCTATTAGGGATATTTACACTTGTAAGGCTTGTGCAACCCTTGAATGCCTCACCTCCAATCTCAGTTAATCTATTAGGCAAAGTAATTGTTTCGATATGATTGCCTATAATTTCAAAGCCAAATTCCTCTCCTTCCCTCTCCCAAATACCATAATCCTCTATTGCTCTATTAGCACGTACTACACCCTTGCCATTGCCATAGGTATGCGATATAATTTGGATATCCCCGTTATCATTTCCTTCATAAAGTTCTGCTTTCTTCCCATCCGTCGTAGTATACCAAACCTCATTATCGGGTGGTGTTTGGGCAGAGACGGTGAGAATGGTGGTAAGTATGCAGATAGCGAGTGCGAATATTTTTCGTGTCATGGTATTATGCATAGTTATAATGTTTAAGTGAAATAGTAGACACAAAGATAGATAAAAGTTGTGACTTTTCATCACGTGTGGCCAGCTTTTGTGTAGGAGAATACTGTAATAGAAGCATCATTATGATGCCAAAGATAGATAAAAGTTGTGACTTTTCATCACGTGTGGCCAGCTTTTGTGTAGGAGAATGCTGTGATGGAGTGTCATTATGACGCCAAAGATATGAATATAATAAAATAGGGGTGACCAAACATTTTAGTCACCCCTACGTTGTAACGAACGTGGTTTACTTCTTTGACTTTGGAGCAAGAATCATGTTCATCTTCTTGCCATCGAGCTTAGGCATAAGCTCTACACGAGCATACTCCTCAAGATCGTTGGCGAAGCGAAGCAACAAAATCTCGCCCTGCTCCTTGAAGACAATCGAACGGCCACGGAAGAATACGTAGGCCTTAACCTTAGCACCCTCCTTGAGGAAGTTCTCGGCATGCTTGAGCTTGAAGTTATAGTCGTGGTCGTCGGTCTGTGGACCAAAACGAATCTCCTTGACCACAACCTTAACCTGCTTAGCCTTAATCTCCTTTGCCTTCTTCTTCTGCTGATAGAGGAACTTCTGGTAGTCGGCGATGCGGCATACCGGAGGCTCGGCCTTAGGCGAAATCTCGATGAGGTCAAGCTCCATCTCATCAGCAAGGCGTATAGCCTCCTTGATTGGAAGTACGAGGTTGGGCTCAACGTTCTCACCTACGACACGCACTACGGGTGCTGTAATCTCATCGTTGATGCGATTAGGGTTCTCCTGCTGAGGGCGGCGACCACGCTGGTCACGCTGCTGCTGAGGATTGTTGTTGTTCTGGTTATTCCCCTGCACCTGTGGGCGCGGGCGGAATGGAAATTGTCCTGCCAAATTAAAAACTGTTTAGTTAGACTTAAAAATTATATTATTTGTTTGCTTCGATCTCCTTAGCCACAAGATCCTTCATGAAATCTGCAAACTCGGCAATGGTCATCTGACCCTTGTCGCCCTCGCCCTGAGCGCGTACCGATACCTTGCCATCCTCGGCCTCCTTCTCGCCAACGATCAAGAGGTATGGGATGCGCTTAAGCTCGTTATCACGAATCTTACGGCCAATCTTCTCGTTACGGTCATCCACCTGTGTGCGGATGTCTACCTTGTTAAGCTCACGTGCTACACGCTCAGCATAGTCGTTGTACTTCTCCGAGATTGGCAATACAACAACCTGGTCTGGTGTGAGCCACAAAGGGAACTTACCACCTGTATGCTCCAACAATACAGCCACGAAACGCTCCATAGAGCCGAATGGCGCACGGTGAATCATGATAGGACGGTGAAGCTTATCGTCTGAGCCCTTATAAGTAAGGTCAAAACGCTCTGGGAGGTTGTAGTCTACCTGGATTGTACCAAGCTGCCAGCTACGACCCAATGCATCCTTAACCATGAAGTCGAGCTTAGGACCATAGAATGCTGCCTCGCCAAGCTCAACAGTGGTGTTAAGACCCTTCTCCTTACATGCCTGGATGATAGCACCCTCAGCCTTTGCCCAATTCTCATCTGAGCCGATATACTTCTCAGTATTGTTAGGATCACGCAACGAGATCTGTGCTGTGTAGTTGTCGAACTTGAGCGTACGGAAGATGTACAACACGATGTCGATAACCTTCTCGAACTCCTCGAGGAGCTGGTCGGGACGCACGAAGAGGTGAGCATCGTCCTGTGTGAACGAGCGTACACGTGTTAGGCCGTGAAGCTCACCCGACTGCTCGTAGCGATATACGGTACCAAACTCTGCCAAGCGCACAGGAAGATCCTTGTACGAGCGAGGCTTCGAGCGGTAGATCTCGCAGTGGTGGGGACAGTTCATAGGCTTCAAGAGATACTCCTCGCCCTCAAATGGGGTGTGGATAGGCTGGAACGAGTCCTTACCATACTTAGCATAGTGACCCGAGGTAACGTAGAGGTCCTTGTTACCGATATGTGGGGTGATTACCTGCTGGTAGCCGTAGTCTTTCTGAATCTGACGCAAGAAGCGCTCAAGACGGTCACGTAGCTCAGCACCCTTAGGCAACCACATAGGAAGACCCTGACCTACACGCTGTGAGAACATGAAGAGCTCGAGGTCCTTACCGAGCTTACGGTGGTCACGCTTCTTAGCCTCCTCCAAGAGTGCGAGGTGCTCGTCGAGCATCGACTTCTTGGGGAACGACACACCATAGATACGTGTAAGCATCTTATTCTTCTCATTACCACGCCAGTAGGCTCCTGCAACAGAGGTTAGCTTGATAGCCTTGATGTAGCCTGTATTGGGAATATGTGGACCGCGGCAGAGGTCGGTGAACGAGCCGTTGGTATAGAACGAGATTGTTCCATCCTCAAGGTCGGTGATAAGCTCTACCTTGTACTGATCGCCCTTCTCGGTAAATGTCTTCAGCGCGTCGGCCTTAGACACCTCGGTACGTACGAGCTGCTCCTTGTTGCGAGATAGCTCAACCATCTTCTGCTCGATGGTTGCGAGGTCGGCCTCGGTGATAGCCACAGGCGAGTCCACATCGTAATAGAAACCGTTGTCGATAGCGGGACCGATACCGAACTTAATGCCGGGATATAGCGCCTCGAGAGCCTCAGCCAAGAGGTGCGAAGATGTGTGCCAGAAGGCGTGCTTACCCTCAGCGTCGTCCCACTTAAAGAATTTGATTGTACAGTCACAATCGATTGCGCGCATCATATCTACTGTTGCGCCATTTACCTCAGCTGCAAGTGAGTCAGCAGCTAAACGAGGGCTG
>JAZNQJ010000253.1:0-3625 GCA_045590115.1 Alistipes sp.
TTGGCTCACAGAACGACATGGCTACGATCCGACTTTACGGTCGAGGGTGTCGACATAGTGTTGGCAATGGATATCTCAGGCTCGATGCTTGCCCAGGACTTCAAGCCCGACAGACTTGAGGCCTCGAAGGCTATAGCCTCAGAGTTTGTGGCCGATCGTGAGGGCGACCGCCTATCTATCGTTGCCTTTGCTGGTGAGTCCTTCACGCAGTGTCCTCTAACGCCCGATCGTGGTGCTGTGCAGACCGCCATGGCACGTCTACGTAGCGGTGTCATAGATGATGGTACGGCGATAGGTAACGGCCTTGCAACGGCTGTAAACCGTATGCGTGAGAGTGGTGCTAAGTCAAAGGTTGTGGTGCTGATGACCGATGGTGTGAACAACAGCGGACAGATATCGCCACGTATGGCCGCAGAGATTGCTCGTGACCTTGGCATTAAGGTATATACTATAGGTGTGGGTCGTCGTGGCAAGGCCCCTATGCCCGCCATGGATCCCTTTGGCAACTATTTTATGGCTATGGTCGACGTGGAGATTGATGAGCCTCTGCTACGTGAGATATCGAAGATTACGGGTGGTCGCTACTTTAGAGCCGAGAACATTGAGGCACTGACAAAGATATATGAGGAGATCGACCAGATGGAGAAGAGCAAGATTCAGGTTACCGACCACGTAAGCTACGAGGAGCTATTCCACCGCTGGGTGTTGTGGGGCATACTCCTTCTCTTGGCCGAGCTGTTCATCAACCGCATAGTGCTTAACCGATTAACATAAAGCGTAAACTTTACTATGAGCATATTCAGTTTTGCATCGCCCGGCTGGTTGTGGCTGTTACTCTTGGTGCCAGCCATACTTCTGCTTCATTGGGTGATGATTCTATACCGCCAGCATAAGCTCCGCCGCATGGGTAATAGCGTAACCCTCAGCTCGCTGATGCCCGAGTACTCGGCCTCACGAGGCTGGATAAAGGCTTCGCTCATTGCTGCTGCTGTGGCGTTTATAGTCATGGCTATGGCACGTCCGCAGACAGGCTCTAAGCTGAGCAGTCGTGAGCGTGAGGGACGTGAGATAGTGCTTGTTGTCGATGTCTCTAACTCGATGCTTGCCGAGGATGTTGAGCCAAGCCGTATGGAGCGCACACGCTATGCCATCACGCAGCTTGTCGAGGATATGAAGGAGGATGGCGTGGGCATCGTTGCCTTTGCTGATGAGTCGGAGGTGATACTCCCCGTAACGTCGGACTACACCATGGCGCTGTCTAAGGTCAAACGTCTCTCGCCAGCGCTCATCAAGGCACAAGGAACAGATGTTGGCGAGGCCATAGAGACCGCCATGCTCTCGTTCTCAAGTAGTACGCACAACAGTAAGAGCCGAGTGATGATTCTTATCACCGATGGCGAGGATCACGATGAGAAGGCCTTGGAGGCGGCAAAGCGAGCCAAGAGTCAGGGTGTTGTGATATGCTGTATCGGTATCGGCACGCCTGAGGGCAAGCCTCTTAAGATTGATGGTGTGCTTATCGAGGATGAGGAGGGCAAGATGGTGCTTACAAAGCTCAACGAGCAGCTACTACAGCAGATTGCCCAGACCACCGAGGGAATATATACCCGCTCACGCAACGAGGACTTCGGCCTTGAGGGTATCATCGAGCTACTCGACCAGATGGAGCAGTCGCAGCTTACGGAGGTGGTCTTTGAGGAGTACGACGAGCAGTATCAGTGGTTCTTGGGTGCAGGTCTTATGCTACTCGCCATCGAGCTACTTGTGCTGTCACGCCGTAACCCATTGCTACGCAACGTAAAACTCTTTGAACGAAACGAGAAATAATATACTAACTTAAAACTCACAGATTATGACAATTCGAGATTTGGAGCCTAAGCTCATTTGGGAGCAGTTCGACGACATCACTAAGGTGCCACGCCCATCAAAGAAGGAGGGTAAGATTATCGAGTGGTTGGTGGCCTTTGCCCAGAAGCATGGCTTCGACTACCAGACTGACGCAACAGGCAATGTTGTTATCCGCAAGGGTGCTACAGCAGGCTTTGAGGATCGCCCAGCGGTAATCCTTCAGTCACATATGGATATGGTGTGCGAGAAACGCTCAGACGTTGAGTTTGACTTCGAGAACGACCCTATCCGCACAAAGATTGATGGCGAGTGGGTTAAGGCTGAGGGTACTACCCTTGGTGCTGACTGCGGTATTGGTATGGCTGCGGCACTCGCAGTATTGCTCGATAACGATTTGGAGCATCCCGCTATCGAGGCACTCTTTACCGTAGATGAGGAGACAGGCCTTACAGGTGCTTTTGGTCTTGGCGAGGGCATGCTTACAGGCAAGTATCTTGTAAACCTCGACTCTGAGGATGAGGGCGAGTTGTTCATCGGCTGTGCTGGTGGTATCGACACTGTTGCCAAGTTCGACTACGACCTTGAGCCTGCTCCTGAGGGCTATGCCTTTGTTCGCTTGTATGTTGGCGACCTGCTTGGTGGCCACTCGGGCGATGATATCAACAAGGGTCTTGCCAACTCTAATAAGTTGCTTGCTCGCTTCTTGTATAATGCTTGCGACACGTTCCAGATTGCTTTAGCTAAGTTTGACGGTGGTAACCTACGCAATGCTATCCCTCGTGAGGCATATGCCATTGTGGGTGTTCCTGCCGAGTCTAAGGAGGACTTCGAGGAGCGTTACTTAGAGTTTGGCCAGATGATGATGGAGGAGTTTAAGCACACCGAGCCACGCATGCGCTTCGCTGTTGAGGATGTCGAGGGTAAGGTTGAGGAGGTTATGACCAACGATGATATGTGCGCTCTGCTCATCACTCTTGTTGGCCTTCCTAACGGTGTTTTGGCTATGTCGTTTGCCGTTCCAGGCCTTGTTGAGACCTCTACAAACCTCGCCTCGGTAAAGTTTAATGACGAGCAGCAGGTTGTCATCACCACCTCGCAGCGTTCATCTGTTGAGAGTGCTAAGCTCTATGCTGCACAGACTATCGAGTCGGTGTTCTACCTTGCAGGTTGCGATGTTGAGCATTCGGATGGTTACCCTGGCTGGTCGCCAAATCCCGACTCTACACTGCTTGCAACCACCGTAGAGTGCTATCGTAATCTCTTTGCCACCGAGCCTAAGGTGCGTGCTATCCACGCTGGCTTGGAGTGTGGCCTCTTCCTTGAGAAGTATCCACACCTTGAGATGGTGTCGTTTGGCCCAACACTTCGTGGTGTTCACTCGCCCGATGAGCGTCTTGAGATTGCAACAGTAGATAAGTTCTGGAAGCTGCTTGTGGAGTTGCTTCGTGTAGTTAAATAGACTGAATAAGGCTTCATAATAAGTCTGTTTTCAACCACATGACAAAGTGGGGGTGGCTAATTTACATTTTAGTCACCCCCTTTTTTATTGCTTTTTTGGTGCGTGTGCCGATGGTGTTATTTGGACAAATGTTGGTTTGTTTTGCCAACGAATCTTCAGATTTTATCAATTGAGAAACTAAAAAAAAATTGGAAAATAGTTGCTGATTAATCCAAAATTACTAAATTTGTATTACTTAGGATAATACTCCGAATATCAGAAAAATGTGCAAATTGGTGTCATACTCTCAATTAGTCAACCTGTCGTCAACGTATAGGG